>NZ_CP120717.1:5762500-6062500 GCF_032883915.1 Endozoicomonas sp. 8E
TATCAAGAAACGGGAGGATCAGCATCAATATGCAGACCGGACAATGCCTGCCAGCCAACTAACCGATAGTGAACAAATATTGTGAACTTTCACACTGAAACCCACTCTAAGCTGCAGAATCAATTTTGAATATCCTTGCCAACCAGGGATAAATAACAACCATGGAAAACGAACTATGGATTGCATAAATAACAATTCCCGTAATAGTACGCCATGCTCATCAGCACAGGGCCAAACCCCACCAGATTCACCAAGTGTTTCCGCTATGGGCAAGAACGTCATTGCACGTGACAAGAATGAGTTTTCATTATTGCTCGATTTACCCGAGAATCTACAATCCAAAATTTTCACTTATTTGCAGGTTCGTGATATTGCCCTGTTAACACGGGCAAATTCAAACATTAACAACAGGCTCAAAAATGATGCTGCAATAGCAAGGGCATGGTATCGCCAGTTTGCTTCATCACACCAGGCTCTGCTAGAGACAATTGTCGCGACAAGAGATAAAGAGGAACTCCAGAAATGGTTGCTGCGTTTTACAAAGGATGAGGCATTAATCAAGTCAATCACGGATCGCCAACCAAGTGTTTATTTTCCTGCTCTGTTCTTTTTCACTCTCAACAAACTGATGTCTCAATGTAAAACATTTAAATTAGAGACAAAAGCCAGCCTCCCCTGTGATGGCAGGTCCGACTCCGCTGCCTTTAGTGCCGATGGCCGCCACCTGCTGAGCTTCAGGAATGATAAAACGATGGATATATATGGCCACAACAGCGATGGATCATGGGAAGCAAAAGGCTCTATCTCCCATTATGACCATATCAGATTGGTCACCTTCAGTGACGATAGCTGCTATGTAGTGACCGCTGGAGTGGATGGCAAGGCGAAAATTTATGGCATTAAGGACGAACGATCATGGGAAGAAAAAGCCACTGTTTCCCATGATCAGTGGGTCAAATCAGCCACCTTCAGCACCGATAGCCGCCATGTGGCGACCTGTAGTAAAGACGGCAAGGCGAAAATCTATGGCAAGAAAGACGAACGATCATGGGAAGAAAAAGCCATTATTTCCCATGATAAATGGGTCAGCTCAGTCACCTTCAGCGTCGATGGTCGCTATCTGGCGACCACCAGTGGAGATTACAGGGCGAAAATCTATGGCCAGAGGGACGATGGATCATGGGCAGAAAAAGCCGTCATTCCCCACGATTTTATAGTCGATTCGGCCACCTTCAGCGCCGATGGTTACTCTCTGGTGACCACCACCCTGGAAGGCAAAGCGATAATTTGCGGCAAGAATAACGATGGATCGTGGGTAGAAAAAGCCATTATTTCCCACGACAAGTTTGTGCACTCAGTCACCTTCAGCGCCGATAGCCGCTATCTGGTGACGACCGGTTACGATAGCAAGGTGAAAATCCATGGTCTGGAGGACGATGGATCATGGGAAGAAAAAGCCATCATTTCCCATGATAAAGAGGTCAAATCAGTTACCATCAGCTCCGATAGCCGCCATTTGGTGACCGCCAGTGATGATGGCAGAGCGATAATCTACGGTCAGAACGAAGAAAGATCATGGGAAGAAAAAGTCACCATTTTCCATTACCTGGGTGTATGCTCAGCCACATTCAGCGGCGATAACCGCCATGTGGTGACTGCCAGTTTAGATGGCGAAGCGAAAATCTATGGCAAGAAGGACGATGGATCATGGGAAGAAAAAGCCATCATTTCCCATAACAGAAGTGTTGACTCAGCCACATTCAGCCCCGATAGCCGCCATGTGATCACCCTCAGTAATGATAACACCGTGAAAATCTATGGTCGGAAGATCAATGGGTGCTGGGGAGAACAAGCTATCATATCCCACCTTATGAAAATTAAATCAGCAACCTTTAGCATCGATGGCCACCATGTGATCACCGCCAGTGCCGATGGAACCGCGAAAATTTATGGCCGGCAGAGTGATGGATCCTGGGAAGAAAAAGCCATCATTTCCCATCATAGTGCGATCGTGTCAGCCAGATTTAGCACTGATGGCTATCTATTGACCACTCATGGCGATAAAACAGTGAAAATCACTGAACTGCAGATGAATGAATGATTGTTTGCTGTCAACCCTGTGGTGAGAAGTTGTCGCATAATGCCAACAACTCGTTCCCACGCTATGCAAGGCTGTCGCAAAACTCTGGTTTTGCGGCACGCCCTCTCTTCAACGTGAACAGGACTTTAATTCGGGACAATGTTTCGTCCCCTTGCTTCCACCAAAACCATTTGCCGATTAAACGTTAACTGAAGCCGGAAGAGTTTGAGAAGTATCAGTCATTCATCCATGCTTAGTTCAGTGATTTTCGCCGACTGATCTTCATGGATGCTTAACACATGGCCATCGACGCTTAAGGTGGCTGACACGATCCCTCCAGGATAGGAAATGGTGGCTTTTTTTTGCCATGACCCATCGCTTACCTGACCGTAAACAATAGCAAGATGAAAATTTAACGGCGGCAATAAACTTAAAAATGTATGTCTTAACTGGTGATAAATAAATTCCGACGCATTATCGTTATTGGCAGTGACCAAATGGCTGCCATCAGCGCTGAAGGATGCTGATCTAATATACATACCATTGGAAACGGTGGTTTTTTCTTCCCAGGATCCATTAACCTTGCGGCCATAGATTTTCACCTTCCTGTCTTCACCGTGGGTCATCACATGGCGGCTGTCGGCGCTAAAGGTTGCTGATTTGATTGGCATACGATGGGAAATGGTAGCTCTTTCTACCCATGATCCATTATCGTTCAGGCCATAGATTTTCGCCTTTTTATCTCTACTGAGGGTGATCACACAGCGGTTATCGGGGCTGAAGGTGGTTGAGTAGACCCAATCATCATGAGAAATGATGGCTTTTTCGTTCCATGATCCGTCTTCCTGACCATAGATTATCGCCCTGCCATCTTGACCGGAGGTTACCATATGGCGGCTATCGGCGCTGAATGTGGCAGAGAAGAAACGATCCTCATTGGAAAAGATGGCTTTTTCTTCCCATGTCCCATCGTCCTCCAAGCCACAGATTTTCAGCCTGTTACCTTCACAGCAGGTGATTATATGTCGGCTATCGGCGCTGAATTTGGCTGACCAGACTTTATTGTCATGGGAAATGATGGCTTTTACTATCCATGACCCATCGTTCATCTTGCCATAGATTTTCGCTGTGCGATCCAGACTGGTGGTCACCACATAGAGACTATCGTCACTGAAGGTGGCTGATGTTAAAAAATCGTGGCTAATGATGGCTTTTTCTGCCCATGACTGATCGTCTTCCAGGCCATAGACTTTCGCCTTGCCATCGTGACTGGCGGTCACTAAATAGCGATCGTTGGCGCTGAAGGTGGCTGACATGACAGGTTTATCATGGGAAATGATGGCTTTTTCTTCCCATGATCGTTCGTCCTTCTTGCCATAGATTCTCGCCTTGCGATCTTCACTGGTGGTCACTACATAGTGGCCATCGTTACTGAGCATGAATGATATGACACGACCATCATGGGTGATAGTACCTTTTGCTTGCCATGAACCATCGGTCTCCCGACCAAAGATTATCACCGTTTTACTATCACTGACGCTCACCAGATAGTGGCCATCGGCACTTAAGTTAGCAGAGTTGATCCTGCCGTTATTGGAGAGGGAGGCTTTTGTCTCAAATTCGAATGTTTTACATTGAGACATCAGTTTAGTGAGAGTGAAAGAGAACAGAGCAGGAAAGTCAATACTCCCATGACGATCCATGGCTGACTTGACTAATGCCTTATCCATTGTAAACCGGCTCAACCAATTCCCGAGTTGATCCTTATCTTTTTCAGTGACGATTGTTTTTATCAGAGCCTGGCGTGATGAAGCAAACCGGCGATACCATGCCCTTGCCATTGAATTATCATTTTTGAGCGTCTTGTTCATGTATGAATTTGCCCGTGTTAAATTGGCAATATCACGGGTCTGCAAATGACTATAAATTTTGGATTGTATTTCAAAGGGTAAATCGAGCAATAATGAAAGCTTATTCTTGTCACGTACAATGACGTCCCTACCCATAGTGGTAGCAATGGGTGTCTCTGATTGAATCTCTGATTGAATCTCTGATTGAGAGTGATCGGGTGTTGGTGAGAGTGGCCCACCAAGGCAAGAATGGTTATTTATGCGGTCCATAGTTCGTTTCTTAAAAGTTGTTATTTCCGCTGGTTGCAGTGATATCCAAAATTGATTCTGCGGCTTAGAGTCGTTTTTAACATGAAAGTTCATAACATTGATGTCAGTGAAACTAACAGGAAAACAGGACTTTGATTCGGGAAAATGATCAATAAGTACTCAACCATACGAAATCATATTTTCTGACTTATTGATCATTTTCCCGGATCAAAGACCTGTTTCTCTGTAGGGGACAATTTCGTAACGAATCTTGATATAAAAGGGAGACCGGGTACTCGCCAGCAGGTATAACTGCATGCTTATTAACTCACGTTGCTTACAGATACTGACCCATCACTTTCTCCCACGAGAGTTGGGCCACTCTCTCAAAATGTTCTTTGTTTTGAGCCTCGAACAGTTGGTTAGCGTGCGAACAGATTTATTTTTCCTGGCCGAGGCCGTTCATATCCAGCAAATCAATATTCATTTTCATCCACAGCAGAGTTGCAGCCAGGTTCACGTTATGGCAGATTCCATCATTGAGGGTTAACAAGCCCCGGGTTTCATCAATCACCTGGTTCACCTCCTTTTGGCGTTCTTCAGGAAATCGCTCCAGCAAACGTTTTAGATTCAGTTGTCCTTGGGTCAGATATGCAAACCTCAGGGGAAACTGACGCAACTGATACAATTTAACCAAATCTGGTGCCAACCCCGATTTCTGCCAGGTTTGGAGTTCCACAAGAATCATGGAGTCCAGGTGATGCTTGTCAATGGCAGGTTTGTCTACTGTTTCGATAAAGTCCTTACTTTCCCCATTGACTAACAATCGTCCCAGTTGTTGCCCCCCCTAAATAAATTGTTTGCAAAAAAAACTGCAACATATTGTCTTTAGCAAGGGGTTCTTTGTCTACATAATAACCGTTACAAGCCAACATGGGGGATTCCAACAATGTTACCAGATCGTGCAACGCAAACGACTCACAACCAAAGCCACTGAGTTGACGACCAGGCAGAAAGAAAAACCGGGAGTCAGTAAAGCCGTGATATTTTATCGCCTGTTTCAGATGACTCACTGCAGGCAACGTAATTTGAAACGACTCGATTATGCTAAAACTGATACTTAATTGCAGGCAAAGAATATAACCGGTATTTATATGAGAACTTGTTCCAGACATATTACAGCAATAATAATCATGATAAGTGCCACTTTTTCTCCCTCAACGTCAGCCATAAAAGTGTATAAGAAAGAAGGGAGAATCCTGGTGTTAAGGGATGTACCAATTAGTCAGGTATTTACTCCTCAGGTAATGATGGCCGCAGCAGTGTACAATTCACCGGTAGCTTTATCTGGTGCGATATTGGGTAGTTTCTTTGGTGGCCTTGGAGCCCTACTCTTTCAGGATGCTGATGCTCTTAATTCACTGGCCTCTAGCGGTATCAGCGACATCGGCTCTCATGCTTTTGATTATACCGTGTCTATTGCTGCCGCGTCACCTGAGGTGCTGGCTGTTCGTGATGCCGTTGATAGCGGAATAGGAATTGGCTGCTCTTTAGGAACAGCTTTTGGAGCTTCGTTTGGTGCTTTCTCCATAGGTTTTATTTTTAGCAATATGATCCAGCGATATGGATTAGATGAGGCAATAAGACGATTTACCCACCCTTGGGATCGAAATAATAATGACACGGAATTTGAATAGAGCTTGACAACCTCCGTATTGTTAAAAATGTATAATCGGGTGAATCATGGAAACTACCCGCTTAAGTTTGGGCGAATACTGGGAGGTGTTCATCAAGAATGAGGTTTCCAGCGGTCGTTACGGCTCCGACAGTGACGTGGTGCGAGACGCTTTACGCGCCGTGGAAGAACGCTAAGTACCTGGCCAGTTGGTTACGATTAGATCAATATTGTGAACTTTTTTACTAAAACCGACTCTAAGCTGCAGAATCAATTTTGAATATCCTTGCCAACCGGGGATAAATAATAGCAGCGGAAAAACAAACTATGGATTGCATAAATAGCGATGCCCGTACTGGTGATCCACTTTCATCAACAACATGTGAATCTCGACCAGGAACGCCAAGTGGTACCTCTGCTGGCAAGAACGTCGTTGTACGTGACAAGAATGAGTTTTCATTATTGCTCGATTTACCCGAGGATATACAATCCAAAATTTTCACTTATTTGCAGGTTCGTGATATCACCCAGTTAACACGGGCCAATTCAAACATTAACAACAGGCTCAAAAATGATGATGCAATAGCAAGGGCATGGTATCGCCAGTTTGCTTCATCACATCAGGCTCTACTAAAGACAATCGTTACTACAAAAGATAAAGAGGAACTCCAGAAATGGTTGCAGCGTTTTACAAAGGATGGGGCTTTAGTCAAGTCAATTATGGATCGCCAACCCAGTGTTTATTTTCCTGCCCTGTTCTTTTCCACTCTCACTAAACTGATGTCTCAATGTAAAACATTTAAATTAGAGACAAAAGCCAGCCTTCCCTGTTATGGCAGGACAAACTCCGCTACCTTCAGTGCCGATGGCCGTCATCTGCTGAGCGTCAGGAATGATAAAACGGTGGATATTTATGGCCACAAGAGCGATGGATCATGGGAAGCAAAAGGCACTGTCTCCCATTATGACTCTGTCATATCGGTCACCTTCAGTGCCGATAGCCACTATGCAGTCACCACTGGAATGGATGGCAGGGCGAGAATTTATGGCAAGAAGGACGAACGATGGGAAGAAAAAGCCACCATTTCCCATGATAGGCCGGTCATATCAGCCACCTTCAGCACCGATAGCCACCATGTGGTGACCTGCAGTAACGACGGCAGGGCGAAAATCTACGGCAGAAAGGACGAACGATCATGGGAAGAAAAAGCCACTATTTCCCATGATAAATCGGTCAACTCAGCCACCTTCAGCGTCGATGGTCGCTATGTAGTGACCACCAGTGGAGATCACAGGGCGAAAATCTATGGCCAGAGGGACGATGGCTCATGGGCAGAAAAAGCCACTATTTTCCATGACAACCGAGTCTGCTTAGCCACCTTCAGCCCCGATGGTCGTTATCTGGTGACCGCCAGTTTTGATGGCAAAGTGAAAATTTGCGGTCAGAAGGACGATGGGTCATGGCTGGAAAAAAACATTATTTCCCATGACGACTTTGTTGACTCAGCCACCTTCAGCTCCAACTTCAGCTCCGATAGTCGCAATGTGGTGACCATCGCAGGTGGCACGGCAAGAATTTATGGCCTGGTGGCCGATGGATCATGGGAAGAAAAAGCCACTATTTCCCATGATAAGTGGATCAACTCAGCCACCTTCAGCTCCGATAGCCGCCATTTGGTGACCGCCAGTGATGATGGCAGAGCGATAATCTATGACCAGAACGAAGAAGGATCATGGGAAGAAAAAGTCACCGTTTCCCATTACCTGAGTGTCGAATCAGCCACATTCAGCGCCGATGGCCGCCATGTGGTGACCGCCAGCTTAGATGGCAAAGCGAAAATCTATGGCAAGAAGGACGATGGCTCATGGGAAGAAAAAGCCATCATTTCCCATAACGATATTGTTTACTCATCCACATTCAGCCCCGATAGCCGCCATGTGATCACCCTCAGTCGAGATAACACGGTGAAAATCTATGCCCAGAAGATCAATGGGTGCTGGGGAGAAAAAGCTACCATATCCCACCTTATGAAAATTAAATCAGCAACCTTTAGCATTGATGGCCACCATGTGATCACCGCCAGTGACGATGGAACGGCGAAAATTTATGGCTGGCAGAGCGATGGATCCTGGGGAGAAAAAGCCATCATTTCCCATGATAGCGCGATCGTATCAGCCATTTTCAGCATCGATACCCATGTGTTGACCATCCATCTCGATAAAACACTGAAAATCACTGAACTACAGATGAATGAATGATTAAGTACTCAACCATACGAAATCATATTTTCTGACTCATTGTTCAGGCACTCGCGGCAACTGCTCCTGCGTTGCTCTAGCTCCTGCATCCATGCAGTCGTGCTGCGTTGCAACTCTGGTCACATAGCTTGGCTACGCGCCCGTCGTTGCGCCTTGAAGGATGAAAAAATCCTCTCGCCAGAATATGCGAAACCAACTGGCCAGGTACTTAAAAAGGAAAGTGGGTACTCGCCAGCAGGTATAACTGCAAGCTTATTAACTCAATTTGCATACAGATCCTGACTCATCACTTTCTCTCACGAGAGTTGGGCCACTCTCTCAAAATGTTCTTTGTTTTGCACCTCGAACAGTTGGTTAGCGTGCGAACAGATTTATTTTTCCTGGCCGAGGCCGTTCATATCCAGCAAATCAATATTCATTTTTACCTCGCTCCCATGCTCCGGCGTGAGAGCGTGACGCGCTGCCAGTATGCATTCCCACGCAGGACCCACAGGGCCTAACCGTTCGTGCTCCCGGCACTTTTATACCCTTCGGGTACTGCGGCATACACTCCATCCATGGAGATAAAAGCGTAGAAACGAGTTGATGGTCTATTATGGCTTTGCAAGATGTAGATAAGGATTAACAAGGTGAATAAAAAGCAAAGAGAGAACACGGCAAAAATGTTCTATGATCTGGTCAAGGTACCACTGGCGGTTTGTTGCTTTGGGACCATTGCAGCAGAACACAATGATTTACTTTATTTTTTTACATTCGGAATCAGCATTACGGTGCTTTTCTTTTACATTGGCTTTCAGTTGGACGGTAACTTATGAGCATTGGTGAATACTATTTATTATTAGGCTTGCTAATTGCCATCCCCTGTCTGGCCTTTCTCGCCTGGGTGAAATATCAGGACAGGAAAGAACACAACAATAAAAAGCATTAATCCCCCCATTGCACCCACGCGGGGCGTGGGTATACCCACCCAACAACACCTCGTTCGCGTTCCAGACGCTCTGCGGGATACACCGCCCCCTGGGGATAAACCCTAAAAACCTTTAGAACCCACCCGCCACCCTGGCCTTTAACCTGAAGGCTATGAAAGAACAAACCTACCTCGCACTGAACTCAAAACAGGACCAGGATCATGTATCCCCGGGGATGGGGGGTATCCCGCAGAAGCCGAGATCCACATTATTCTTTTGCAACACCTGCCCGGCACGATAGTGACAGAAACCCGTTTTTTACTTATTGATCATTTTCCCGGATCAAAGACCTGTTTCTCTGTAGGGGACAATTTCGTAACATAAAAAGGAAAGTGGGCACTCGCCAGCTGGTATAACTGCAAGCTTATTGACTCACTTTGCATGCAGATCCTGCCCCATCACTTTCTCCCACGAGAGTTGGGCCACTCTCTCAAAATGTTCTTTGTTTTGCACCTCGAACAGTTGGTTAGCGTGCGAACAGATTTATTTTTCCTGGCCGAGGCCGTTCATATCCAGCAAATCAATATTCATTTTCATCCACAGCAGAGTAGCAGCCAGGTTCACGTTATGGCAGGCTCCATCATTGAAGGTTAACAGACCCCGAGTTTCATCGATCACCTGACTCACCTCCTCCTGGCGTTCTTCAGGAAACTCCTCCAGCAAACGTCTCAGATTCCGCTGTCCCTGGGTCAGATGTGCAAACCTCAGAGGAAACTGACGCAACTGATACAAATTAACCAAATCTTGTTCCAGCCCTGATTCCTTCCAGGTTCGGATCGCCATGGCAATAAAGAAGTCCAGGTCTTGCGCATTAAAGGCAGGCTTGTCTGCTGCTTTGATAAAGTCCTTAACCTCCCCATTGACTATCAATCGTCCCACTTGTGCGGCCCCCTCCAGATACATTATCTGCAAAAAAAACGTCATCATGGTGTCTTCATTAAGGGGTTCTTTGTCGGCATAATAACCGTTTTGGGGCAACATGGGGGATTCCAACAATGTTTTCAGATCGTGCAACATAAATGACTCACAACCAAAGTCATTGACTTGACGTCGAGGCAGAAAGAAAAACCGGGAATCAGTAAAGCCGTGATATTTTATCGCCAGTGTCAACGCTAAACCGACAAGGTGCGACATGGGTGAATACGTTTGTTCCGGGTAGCGCTTGAAAGTACTTAGACTATCAACAAAAAAAAGCCGATAATGCCCTTGGCTATTCCTCCTGATAGAAACAACACTGACGTGACCTGATTTATCCTGAAAAATATAATTTTTAGGGTCTTCTGTTGCCATTAATGGCAGCTGGATTATAAACAATGCCAGTAGCTGATGAAGACAATGATAGCAGCCAAGATAAGCATGCATGAGTCTTCTTATATCCAGATTAGCTGCTTCCACAAGCCTGTGAACAAACTCGTGATCGGGCAGATCTTCAGGTAACTCAATTTCAGGAAAAAGAACTTTGGCAAATAATTTGGTTATATGTATTGGAAATATCTTAAGCCCGGGATAGTCAATCAAAACATGTATCATTTCACCTTTTTCCAGCTTTCCGGGAAAATAAAGCTGAAGTAGTCTCTGAATCGCTTTCCCACGGTGCCGTTTGTTTTCCAAAGCTCCTTTTTCTTCCAAAACATCGGGGTTTGCCTCATAGAGTTTTTCCAATGCTTCATTAAAGTCATCAATATTTTTTTTCTGATCTACAGTTTTCAATGACTTTTCAGCGGCCTTAAGTATTTCTTTCAGTTTTTCAAGATGCCTGGCATAACTCTTATCGTTGCCGGAAGCCGATGCTGATGATGCACCAGAGCCTGATGAACCCGAAGAGCCAGAGCTTCCCTGCCCTTTAGTACTTTGTTTTTTACTTTGTTGCTCTTGCTGCGGTGGCGGAGATTTACCGTCGCTTTTAGATTGCTCCTTGTTTTCTTTGCCATAACGGTTTAATTCGAATGAATAGCCGGTAAACACCGTTCCTTTATCTGGCTGAAGCCCTGCCCCCTCAGAAACAGGCGAGCTCATTATTGAACCTTTTTTTCCCTTCTGTAACAGCAACAGCGGAACAACTTTAGACTTAGGTAAACGAATGGGGTCGGATAAGAAAGAGGAAATAATCGAATCGGCACCATTGCCCGAGACTAATGATAAAGCATAAGGAATTCCAGCCTGGCCACCAACTGACAAAAAAATGCTGGCAACAACAAAGACACAGCACATATTCTTCATTGCAGATAACCAAGCTCAAATAGAGATAAACACATCATTCTAGACAAAAAACTCAGAATTTCCTGATTTAAGGAGCCTGCTAAATCCGTCGGAAGATGCTTATCTCGCTATTATTTATGGCCAGGTGAGCGATGGAACATGGCAAAAAAAGCCACCATTCCTTATCGTAGAGGGATCATGTCAGCCACTTTCAGCGCCGATGGACATCTGCTGACCCTCCATAACGACTATGGACCGGCGAAAATCACTGAACGATAGCACAATCAATAGCCCTGAGAGCCACTCTACGTGTGCTGAAAGACAGAAACCTGCTTTCTACTCATTGATCACTTTCCCAAATCAAAGCCCTGTTTTCTTGTTGATTACGATTAGATCAATATTGTGAACTTTCATAGTAAATCCGACTCTAAGCTACAGAATCAATTTTGAATATCCGTGCCAACCAGAGATAAATATCAACTATGGAAAACGAACAATGGATTGCATAAATAACCATTCCTGTATTGATGATCGACTTTCATCAAAACCAGATCAATCTCAAACAGGGCCGCCAAGTAGTACCTATGCAGGTAGGGAAGTCATTGAACGTGACAAGAATGAGTTTTCATTATTGCTCGATTTACCCGAGGATATACAATCCAAAATTTTTACTTATTTCCGGGCTCGTGATATTGCCCGGTTAACACAGGTAAATTCATCCATTAACAACAGGCTCAAAAATGATGATGCAATGCCAAGGGCATGGTATCGCCGGTTGGCTTCATCACACCAGACTCTTCTAAAGACAATTGTCGCTACAAAAGATAAAGATGAACTCCGGAAATGGTTGCAGCGTTTTACAAAGGATGAGGCATTAATCAAGTCAATCATGAACCGCCAGGCAAGTATTCACTTTCCTGCTTTGTTCTTTTCCACTCTCACTAAACGGATGTATCAATGTAAAGCATTTAAATTAGAGACTAAAGCCACCATCCCCTGTGAAAGTTCAAAGCACTATGCTGCCTTCAGCGCCGATGGACGCCACCTGGTGATCTCCTGTGTTCCCAAAACCTGTACAATCTATGGCCAGGAGAGCGATGGATCATGGGTAGCAAAAGGCACTATCTCCCATAATAACTATGTCAGATCAGTCACCTTCAGTGCCAATAGCCACTATGTAGTGACCGCTGGTATGGATGGCGAGGCGAAAATTTATGGCAAGAAAGACAATCGATCATGGGAAGAAAAAGCCACTATTTCCCATAATCGCTGGGTCCGCTCAGCCACCTTCAGCCCCGATAGCCGCCATGTGTTGACCTGCAGTAACGACGGCAAGGCGAAAATCTATGGCCTGATGGACGATGGTTCATGGGAAGTAAAAGCCATCATTTCCCATAACGATGGGATCTACTTAGCCACCTTCAGCGTCGATAGTCACCATGTAGTAACCGCCAGTGGAGACGGCAAGTCGAAGATCTATGGCAGGAAAGACGAACGATCATGGCAAGAAGAAGCCACTATTTCCCATGATGACTGGGCCAAATCAGCCACCTTCAGCTCCGATGGCCGCTATGTGGTATCCGTCTGTGGAAATGGCACGGCGAAAATTTATGGCAAGAAGGACGATGGATCATGGGAAGAAAAAGCCATTATTTCCCATTTTGTCTCAGCCACCTTCAGCTCCGATAATCGCCATGTGGTGACCACCAGAAGAAATGGCAGTGCAAAAATCCATAGACTTGATGCCGATGGATCATGGAAAGAAAAAGCCATCATTTCCCACAATGGAGAGGTCAACTCAGCCACATTCAGCCCCGATAGTCGCTATTTAATGACCACCAGTGACGATGGCAAGGCGATAATCTATGGCCAGGATAAAGACGGATCATGGAAAGAAAAGGCTACCATTTCCCATTACCTAAGTGTCTGCACAGCCAAATTCAGCGCCGATAGCCGACATGTAGTGACCGCCAATTTAGATGGCATAGCGAAAATCTATGGCAAGAAGGACGATGGACCATGGGAAGAGAAAGCCAGCATTTCCCATAAAAAAAGTGTCTACTTTGCCACATTCAGCCCCGATAGCCGTCATCTCATCACCTGCAGTCATGATGACACGGTGAAAATCCATGGCTTGGAGATTGATGGATCATGGAGAGAAAAAGCCATCATCTCCCTTCGAAGGGGTATTACATTAGCAACCTTCACTGTCGATGGCCGCCATGTGGTCACTGTCAGTTACGCTGGAACAGTAAAAATTTTTGGTCAGAACAGCGATGGATCATGGAAAGAAAAAGCTACCATTTCCCATCTTGGTGTTATCCGATCAGCCACCCTCAGCACTGATGACCATTTGTTGACCATCCACAACGCAGAAACGGCGAGCATCACTGAACTAAGTTTGAATGAATGATTGCTGTTACTAGCCCAGCCTCACATTATTCTTCTGCAACACCTGCCAGGCATGATAGTTCGAACGCACCGGAACACCGGCCACGACTTCAACAATTTCATGGATCAAAGTCCTGTTTTAAGCACCTAACCAGTTACTTATTATTAGTTACGCTTACATCAATATTGTGAACTTTCCTACTAAAACCGACTCTAAGCTGCAGACTCAATTTTGAATATCCTTGCCAACCAGGGATAAATAACAACCATGGAAAAGGAACTATGGATTGCTCGAATAGCAGCTCCAGCATTACTCCACGCTCATCTGCACCAGGTCAACCTCCATCAGATACCCCAATGGGTACCATTATGGGCAAGAACGTCATTGAACGTGAGAAGCATGAGTTTTCATTATTGCTCGATTTACCCGAGGATTTACAATCCAAAATTTTTACTTATTTGCAGGCTCGTGATATTGCCCATTTAACACGGGTAAATTCATCCATTAACAACAGGCTCGAAAATGATGATGCAATGGCAAGGGCGTGGTATCGCCAGTTGGCTTCATCACACCAGACTCGTCTAGAGACAATTGTCGCTTCAAAAGATAAAGATGAACTCCGGAAATGGTTGCAGCGTTTTACAAAGGATGAGGCATTAATCAAGTCAATCATGGATCGTCAGGCAAGTATTCACTTCCCTGCTTTGTTCTTTTCCACTCTCACTAAACTGATGTGTCAATGTAAAGCATTTAAATTAGAAACTAAAGCTACCATCCCCTGTAATACTTTAAAGGACTTCGCTTCCTTCAGCGCCGATGGACACCACCTGGTGATCGCCTGTGACTCTGAAACCTGTAAAATCTATGATCAGGAGAGCGATGAATCATGGGTAGCAAAAGGCACTATCTCCCATGACGAGCAAGTCAGATCAGTCACCTTCAGTGCCAATAGCCGCTATGTAGTGACCGCTGGCATGGATGGCAAGGCGAAAATTTATGGCAAGAAGGACGAACAATCATGGGAAGAAAAAGCCACTATTTCCCATGATCTGTGGGTCAAATCAGCCACCTTCAGCCCCGATAGCAGCCATGTGTTGACCTACAGTAACGACGGCAAAGCGAAAATCTATGGCAAGAAGGACGAACGATCATGGGAAGAAAAAGCCACTATTTCCCATGATGATAGGGTCATTTTTGCCACCTTCAGCAAAGATAGTCGCCATGTAGTAACCACCAGTCTGGATCAGAGGGCAAAAATCTATGGCCAGAGTGACGATGGGTCATGGGCAGAAAAAGCCATCATTCCCCATGATGACACTGTCTACACAGCCACCTTCAGCCCCGATAGCCGCTATGTGATAACCACCAGCCGGGATAGCAAAGCGAAAATCTATGGCAAGAAGAACGACGGGTCATGGCTGGAAAAAGCCATTATTCCCCATTTTGTCTCAGTCCAATTCAGCTCCGATAGTGGCCATGTGTTGATCACCAGAAAAAATGGCAGTGCAAAAATCTATAGACTGGATGCCGATGGATCATGGGAAGAAAAAGCCATCATTCCCCACAATGGAAAGGTTAACTTAGACAAATTCAGCCCCGATAGTCGCTGTTTAATGATCTTCAGTGACGATGTCAAGGTGATAATCTCTGGCCAGGATAAAGACGGATCATGGAAAGAAAAAGCCGTCATTTCCCATGCCAGGAGTATCTGGTCAGCCAAATTCAGCGCCGATAGCCGCCATGTGGTGACCGCCAGTTTAGATAACAAAGCGAAAATCTATGGCAAGAAAGACGATGGATCATGGGAAGAAAAAGCCATCATTCCCCATAACAAAGGTGTTTACTATGCCACATTCGGCCCCGATAGCCGTCATGTCATCACCTGCGGTATAGATAACACGGTGAAAATCCATGGCCTGACGATCAATGGATCATGGAGAGAAAAAGCCATCATCTCCAATGGTGACGATATTAGATTAGCAACCTTTAGTGTCGATGGTCGCCATGTGGTCACTGCCAGTTTCGATGGAACAGTGAAAATTTATGGTCAGAACAGCGATGGATCATGGGAAGAAAAAGCCACCAGTTCCCATCCTGGTGCACTCGTATCAGCCACCTTCATCATCAATGGCCATGTGTTGACCATCCATGGCGGTAACACAGCGAAAATCACTGAACTACGGATGGATGGATGACTGATTGTTTGCGGTCAATCCTGTGGTTAGAAGTTGTCGCATAATTACCACTCGTTCCTGCACGAAGCGAGTTAATATTGTGAACTTTCATAATAAAACCAACTCTAAGCTGCACAATCAATTTTGAATATCCTTGCCAACCAGGGATAAATAACAATCATGGAAAAGGAACTATGGATTGCTCAAATAGCAGCTCCTGCAATATTGCTCCACGCCCATCAACACCTGTTCAATCATCATCAGATACACCAAGTGGTACCATTATGGGCAAGAACGTCATTGAACGTGACAAGAATGAGTTTTCATTATTGCTCGATTTACCCGAGGATATACAATCCAAAATTTTTACTTATTTGCGGGCTCGCGATATTGTCCATTTAACACGGGTAAATTCATGCATTAACAACAGGCTCAAAAATGATGATGCAATGGCAAGGGCATGGTATCGCCGGTTTGCTTCATCACACCAGACTCGTCTAAAGACAATTGTCACTACAAAAGATAAAGATGAACTCCAAAAATGGTTAAAGCGTTTTACAAATGATGAGGCATTAATCAAGTCAATCATGGATCGCCAGGCAAGTATTCACTTTCCTGCCTTGTTCTTTTCCACTCTCACTAAACTGATGTGTCAATGTAAAGCATTTAAATTAGAGACTAAAGCCAGCATCCCCTGTATTACCAGAGAACACTTAGCTGCCTTCAGCGCTGATGGACGCCACCTGGTGATCGAATGTGACTATGAGGCCTGTAAAATCTATGGTCAGGAGAGCGATGGAACATGGCAAGCAAAAGGCACTATCTCCCATAATCGGATTGTCAGATCAGTCACCTTCAGTGCCAATAGCTGCTATGTAGTGACCACTAGTATGGATGGCAAGGCGAAAGTTTATGGCAAAAAGGACCAACGATCATGGGAAGAAAAAGCCACTATTTCCCATGACCATGATCAGTGGGTCAAATCAGCCACCTTCAGCCCCGATAGCAGCCATGTGTTGACCTACAGTGACGACGGCAAAGCGAAAATCTATGGCAAGAAGGACGAACAATCATGGGAAGAAAAAGCCACTATTTCCCATGACTCCAGAGTCAGTTTTGCCACCTTCAGCAAAGATGGTCGCTATGCAGTAACCACCAGCTGGGATCAAATGGCAAAAATCTATGGCCAGAGTGACGATGGGTCATGGACAGAAAAAGCCATCATTCCCCATGATGACAATGTCTACACAGCCACCTTCAGCCCCGATAGCCGCTACGTGGTGACCGCCAGTCTGGACAGGAAAGCGAAAATCTACGGCCAGATAGACGATGGGTCATGGCTGGAAAAGGCCATTGTTTCTCATTTTGTCTCAGTCACCTTCAGCTCCGATAGTCGCCATGTGGCGATCACCAGAGATAATGGCAGTGCACAGATCTATAGACTGGATGCCGATGGATCATGGGAAGAAGAAGCCATCATTTCCCATAATGGAAAGGTCAAGTCAGTCAAATTCAGTCCCGATAGTCGCTGTTTAATGACCTCTGGTGACGATGACAAGGCGATAATCTCTGGCCAGGATAAAAACGGATCATGGCAAGAAAAAGCCATCATTTCCGATTACCTGAGTAACTGCTCAGCTGGTACAACAGCCTGGAAGTTTCTTGAATCAATTTCCGGTTACCTAAGGAAGTGCTCAGCCAAATTCAGCGCCGATAGCCGCCATGTGGTGACCGCCACTTTAGATGACAAAGCGAAAATCTATGGTAAGAAGGACGATGGATCATGGGAAGAAAAAGCCATCATTCCACATAACAAAAATGTCTACTTTGCCAAATTCAGCCCCGATAGCCGTCATGTCATCACCTGCAGCAATGATCTCACGATGAAAATCTATGGCCTGAAGATCGATGGATCATGGAGAGAAAAAGCCATCATCTCCCATGATAGTTTTATTACATTAGCAACCTTTAGTGTCGATAGCCGCCATTTGATCACTACCAGTTTCACTGGAACAGTGAAAATTGTTGGTCAGAACAGCGATGGATTATGGGAAGAAAAAGCCAGCATTTCCCATCCTGATATTATCCGATCAGCCACCCTCAGCGCCGATGACCATTTGTTGACCATCCATGGCACGAACACGGCGAGCATCACTGAACTAAGTATGAATGATTGCTGTTACTAGCAGCCATAGCAATCGAACTTTCTAACTCCCTTTTGCGCTAAAGATTATTGTGAACTTTCCTACTAAAACCGACTCTAAGCTGCAGAATCAATTTTGAATATCCTTGCCAACCATGGAAAACGAACTATGGATTGCTCAAATAGCAGCTCCTGCAATATTACTCCACGCCCATCAACACTTGGTCAATCACCATCAGATACTCCAAGTGGTACCGCTATGGGCAAGAACGTCATTGAACGTGACAAGAAAGAGTTTTCATTATTGCTCGATTTACCCGATGATATACAATCCAAAATTTTTACTTATTTGCAGGCTCGTGATATTGCCCATTTAAGACGGGTAAATTCAGCCATTAACAACAGGCTCGAAAATGATGATGGAATGGCAATAGCGTGGTATCGCCAGTTGGCTTCATCATACCAGGCTTGTCTAAAGACAATCGTCGCTACAAAAGATAAAGATGAACTCCAGAAATGGTTGCAGCGTTTTACAAAGGATGAGGCATTAATCAATGCCACCATGGATCGCCAGGCAAGTATTCACTTTCCTGCTTTATTCTTTTCCACTCTTAATAAACTGACGTGTCAATATAAAACATTTAAATTAGAGTCTAAAACCACCCTCCCCTGTAACACTTCAGAGGACTTGGCTTCCTTCAGCGCCGATGGCCGCCACCTGGTGATCGCCTGTGACTCCAAAACCTGTAAAATCTATGGCAAGGAGAGCGATGAATCATGGGTAGCAAAAGGCACTATCTCCCATGATGAGCAAGTCAGATCAGTCACCTTCAGTGCCAATAGCCACTATGTAGTGACCGCTGGCATGGATGGCAAGGCGAAAATTTATGGCAAGAAGGACGAACGATCATGGGAAGAAAAAGCCACTATTTCCCACAGATACTGGGTCCGCTCAGCCACCTTCAGCCCCGATAGCTGCCATGTGTTGACCTTCAGTAACGACGGCAAAGCGAAAATCTATGGCAAGAAGGACGAACGATCATGGGAAGAAAAAGCCACTATTTCTCATGATGATGAGGTCCATTTTGCCACCTTCAGCAAAGATGGTCGCTATGTAGTAACCACCAGTTGGGATCACAGGGCAAAAATCTACGGCCAGAGTGACGATGGGTCATGGGCAGAAAAAGCCATCATTCCCCATGATGACATTCTCTACACAGCCAGATTCAGCCCCGATAGCCGCTACGTGGTAAGCGCCAGCCTGGATAGCAAAGCGAAAATCTATGGCAGGAAGAACGATGGGTCATGGCTGGAAATAGCCATTATTTCCCTTTTTGCCTCAGTCACCTTCAGCTCCGATAGTCGCCATGTGGTGATCACCAGAGAAAATGGCAGTGCAACAATCCATAGACTGGATGCCAATGGATCATGGGAAGAAACAGCCATCATTTCCCACAATGCAAAGGTCAAATCAGTCACATTCAGTCCCGATTGTCGCTGTCTAATGACCTCCAGTAACGATGGCAAGGCGATAATCTCTGGCCAGAATAAAGACGGACAATGGCAAGAAAAAGCCACCATTTCCCATATAAAAAGTGGCTTCTCACCCAAATTCAGCGCCGATAACCGCCATGTAGTGATCGCCAGTTCAGGTAACAAAGCGAACATCTATGGCAAGATGGACGATGGATCATGGGAAGAAAAAGTCATCATTTCTCATAGCAAAGGTGTCTACTATGCGACATTCAGCCCCGATTGCCACCATGTCATGACCTGCAGTAAAGATTTAACGGTGAAAATCCATGGCCTGGAGATTGATGGATCATGGGGAGAAAAAGCCATCATCTCCCATGACACGGGTATCAGATTAGCAGCCTTTAGTGCCGATGGCCGCTATGTGGTCACTGTCGGTTACGATGAAACAGTGAACATTTATGGTCATAACAGCGATGGATCATGGGAAGAAAAAGCCAGCATTTCCCATCCTGGTATTATCCTATCAGCCACCCTCAGCGCCGATGACCGTTTGTTGTTCATCCATAGCGCGGGCAAGTCAAGAGTCAATGAATACTCTCTGTTTCACACTAAATGTCGCCTCTTTTGATTCATGACTCTCAATAACTGAGAGCAATGGATCATTAAGTAACGATTTGGTCTGTAATGCCTTAAATTCAGTTTTTGCCGATTGATAACCGGGGGCACCAGGAGCATAATAGAGCTCATCAAATAAGGGGGTGGTCTCAGTAGCCAGAGACCAACTCACACCAGAAAAGCTATCTTGATTATCTTTAAGGGTATTGGTAACAGAAAATAGCACCTCCCCCTCATAACTAACATCATAATAAGAATTAAATAGTTGAGAAAGGCACGTCCCATCATTAATTTTTTGACTTTTTGAAATATTGCGAGGTTCAAGATATTCAAGTAATTGGATGACATTCTCAAGTACTTGGATACCCTGAGCAGGTGCTGTATTTCTACTACACCTATCTTTATTAATCAGATATTCTTGTTTCAGATTATCTAGGTAATTTATGATTCTTTTCACAGTTTCCCGGGCTTTTTTGTTTGCTGCGTCTATTTCGGTGCTCTCCTGGCTAGACACTACCCTCTGTTCAAGTGATGTGCTGGTGCTGGCAACCGCTCCCAACCTCTGACTTGAGTGATCAGGATCACCTCCGTTGACGGCACGCCTCGATGAAGAATCAATTTTGCCAGATGCCGTTGTAGTTCTTCCGAAGCAGACAGCCTCTGGTGATTCCTTCTCAGGCTTTGGTGAAAATAAACCAACAACGCCGGAATTGTTATCTACGTTATTCATATTTGATATCTCTTTAGTTAGCTTCGTTCTCACTTAGCAAGAATATTCAAAATTGATTCAATAGTTTTGAGTCGGTTTTGGAAAGTAAGTTCATAACATTGAAGTCAGTGCGATTAACAAACCTGTGAACAATCCAGCAGTACCTGCTCACGGACAAAGTATGAATCAAACTCCCGGAAAACATCATCTTGACTGCCAGTCGCGATCACAAGGTGAGGATCCATGACCTGGCTGACAATGCCATGATGACCGGGTCAACTCAGCCACCTTCAGCACCGATGGCCTTGTGTACAACTCTTTCCTACGCTAGGACCCACAGGGGCTGAAAGAATGGGAACCAGAGTTTTGCGACACCCTCTTGCTACGGATTGATCATTTTTCCGGACCAAAGTCCTGTTTCTTGTTCGTTACGATTAGATCAATAGTGTGAACTTTCTTACTAAAACCGGCTCTAAGCTGCAGAATCAATTTTGAATACCCTTGCCAATCAGGGATAAATAACAACTATGGAAAACGAACAATGGATCGCATAGATAACAAATCACCTGGAAGCACGCCAACCTCATCGACACTTGAACAACCTCCATCAATTACACCAATGGGTACCATTATGGGCAAGGACGTCATTGTACGTGACAAGAATGAGTTTTCATTATTGCTCGATTTACCCGAGCATATGCAATCCAAAATTTTCACTTATTTGCAGGCTCGTGATATTGCTCATTTAACACGGACAAATTCATCCATTAACAACAGGCTCAAAAATGATGCCACAATGGCAAGGGCGTGGTATCGCCGGTTTGCTTCATCACACCAGGCTCTACTAAAAACAATCGTCACTGCAAAAGATAAAGATGAACTCCGGAAATGGTTGCGGCGTTTTACAAAGGATGAGGCGTTAGTGAAGTCAATCATGGATCGCCAGGCCAGTATTCACTTTCCCGCTCTGTTCTTTTTCAGCCTCACTAATCTGATGTCTCAATGTAAAACATTTAAATTAGAGACAAAAGCCAGCCTCCCCTGTAATGGTGGGATGAACTCAGCTGTCATCAGCTCCGATGGCCGCCATGTGGTGACCCATACTGACGATACATGGATGAAAATCTTCAGCCAGAAGGGCGATGGGTTATGGCAACCAAAAGGCACTATCTTCCATGACGACTTCGTCATATCGTCCATCTTCAGCGCCAATGGCCGCTACCTGTTGACCGTCTATAACGATTACAAGGCGATAATCAGTGGCAAGAATGACGATGGATTATGGGAAGAAAAAACGACTATTAACCATCATCGCTTTGTCAACTCAGCCTTCTTCAGCGCCGATGATCGCTATGTAGTGACCGCCAGTTGCGATAAGAAGGCGAAAATTTATGGCCAGAAGGACGATGGATCATGGGAAGAAAAAGCCGTCATTCACCACGATTCCTGGGTCAATTCGGCAACCTTTAGTGCCGATAGCCGCTACGTATTGACGGCCAGTGAAGATGGCAAGGCGAAAATCTATGGCCTGAGGGACGATGGGTCATGGGCAGAAGAAGTCATTATTTCTCACGATGACCAGGTCGACTCAGCTAACTTCAGCGCAAGTGGCCGCTACGTGTTCACCCGCGCCGGAGATAAAAAGGTGAAAATCTATGGACTGGACGATGGGTTATGGGAAGAAAAAGCCACTATTTTCCATAACAGCCGGTTCTACTCAGCAGCTTTCAGCGCCAATGACGGCTATATATTGACTGCCAGTCACGATCACAAGGTGAGAATCCATGGCCTGACTGACAATGGATCATGGGAAGTAAAAGCCACCATTTCCCATAAAAAATGGGTCAACTCAGCCACCTTCAGCCCGGATAGCCGCCATGTGTTGACTGGCAGTCTAGATGGCAAGGCGAAAATCTATGGCCAGAAAGACAATGGTTCATGGGAAGAAGAAGCCATCATTTCTCATGAACACTGGGTCTTATCAGCTAGCTTCAGCGCTGATAGCCGCCATGTGATCACCTGCAGTGAAGATCACACGGTGAAAATCTACGGTCTGAAGTACGATGGAACATGGCAAGAAAAAGCCATCATCTCCCATGGCGATAGTATTAGATCAGCCACCTTTAGCGTCGATGGCCGCCATGTGGTTACTGCCAGTTTCGATGGCAAGGCGAAAATTTATGGTCAGAACTGCGATGGATCATGGGTAGAAAAAGCCACCCTTTCCTATCAAGGTACTGTCCTATTATCCACCTTTAGCAACGATGGCCTGGTATTGACCATCGACCGAACAGCCACCCCCAGCGCCAATGCCCTGGCGTATATCCACGATCGTGCGGCGAATATCACTGAACTAAGTATGAATGAATGATGGTTCGCTGTTCCATTCAGCCGTGTACCGAAGGCGCATCAGTTGGAGGATTCCGTTAGCCATACCAAAATTTCTGATTAGCCTCGATCTTGCTTTGTGCGGCTAATGTCTGCTGATATCAGATGGTTAGAAAAACTCACATTTCAGGAGTCCCGATTTTTAAATCAAACTTCACATTGCATTATTCATGGGCGTTCAGGGATAGATATTGAACTTTAATACTAAAACCGAGTCAAAATCATGGAATCAATATTAAGTACTCAGCCATACGAAATCGAATATTTCTGGCTTATTGGGCAGGTGCTCTGCAAGGCGCAACGACGGGAACATAGCAAGCTATGTGACCAGAGTTGCAACGCAGCACGACTGCATGGATGCAGGAGCAGTTGCCGCGAGTGCCTGAACAATGAGTCAGAAAATATGATTTCGTATGGTTGAGTACTTAAATACCCTTGTTATTCAAGGGTAAACACTGTCTATGGAGAAAGAGAAACGAACAATGGATTGCATAAATAAAAATTCCTGTGATATTACTCCACCCTCATCAACAACAGGTCAACCGCCGTCAGATACATCAAGTGGTACCATTATGGGCAAGAACGTCATTGTACGTGACGAGAGTGAGTTTTCATTTTTGCTCGATTTGCCCCCGGGAATACAATCCAAAATTTTCACCTATTTGCGCGCTCATGATATTACCCAATTAACACGGGCAAATTCACAAATTAACAACACACTCAAAAATGATGCTGCAATGGCAAAGGCATGGTATCGCCGTTTTGCTTCATCACACCAGAGTCTACTAAAGACATTTGTCGCTGCCAAAGATAAAGATGAACTCCAGAAATGGTTAAAGCGTTTTACAAAGGATGAAGCATTAGTGAAGTCAATCATGGATTACAAGGCGAGTATTCACTTTCCTGTCCTGTTCTATTTCACTCTCACTAAACTGATGACTCAATGTAAAACATTTGCATTAGAGACAAAAGCCACCCTTCCCTGTTATGGCGAGATCCCCTGTTATGGCGAGACCGGCTCAGCAACCTTCAGTACCGATGGTCGCCATCTGGTGAGCGTCAGGAATTATAAAACGGTGGAAATCTATGGCCAGAAGAGTGATGGATCATGGGAAGCAAAAGGCACTATCTGCCATGATAACCGTCTCAGATCGGTCACCTTCAGTGACGATGGCCGCCATATAGTGACCGCTGCTGAAGATTTCAAGGCGAAAATTTATGTCCAGAAAGACGAACAATCATGGGAAGAAAAAGCCACTATTTCCCATGATAACTGGGTCAATTCAGCCACCTTCAGCGCCGATAGCCGCCATGCGGTGAGCTGGAGTAAAGACGGCAAGGCGAAAATCTATGGCAAGAAAGACGAACGATCATGGGAAGAAAAAGCCACTATTTCCCATGATAACTGGGTCAATTCAGCCACCTTCAGCGTCGATAGTTGCTATGTAGTGACCGCCGCTGGAGACGGCAAGGCGAAAATCTATGGCAAGACAGACGAAGGATCATGGGAAGAAAAAGCCATTATTTCCCATAATGACTGGGTAAAATCAGCCACCTTCAGCACCAATGGCCGCTATGTGGTGACCGCCAGTGGAGATGGCACGGCGAAAATTTATGGCCAGGGGGACGATGGCCTGTGGACACAAAAAGCCATCATTACCCACGATATGTTAGTAGCATCGGCCACCTTCAGTACCGATGGCCGCCATGTGGTGACCGCCAGTTTTGATGGCAATGCGAAAATCTATGGCAAGAATAACGATGGGTCGTGGGTAGAGAAAGCTGTTATTCCCCATGACAACTGTGTCAGGACAGCCACCTTCAGCCCCGATGGTCGCTCTGTGAGGACGATCAGTGATGATCACATTGTGACAATCTATGGCCTGGAGGACGATGGTTCATGGGAAGAAAAAGCCGTCTTTTCCCATGATGAAGAGGTCAACTCAGCCACATTCAGCCCCGATAGCCGCTATTTGGTGACTTCCAGTGACGATGGCATAGCAATAATTTACGGCAAGAAGGACGATGGAACATGGGAAGAAAAAGACGCTATTTGCCATGATGATTGGGTCTTCTCAGCCACCTTCAGCCCCGATAGCCGACATGTGATCACCGCCAGTAGAGATGGCACTGCGATAATTTATGGTCGGCAGAGTGATGGAACCTGGGAAGAAAAAGCTATCATTTCCCATCATAGTTCGATCGAATCAGCCACCTTCTGCACGGACGGCCATGTGTTGACCATCCATGGCGATAGAACGTTGAAAATCACTGAACTGCAGATGAATGACTAATTGTTTGCTGTCACTCGTTAGCCGAGATCTGCATTATTCTTCTGCAACACCAGCTCAGCAGGATAACTTGCGCACCAGGGCACCCGCCAGGAATTCAACAAACCCTATTTCCAGACCCCACTGAGGATTATGAACTTTCCTACTAAAACCGACTCTAAGCTGCAGACTCAATTTTGAATATCCTCGCCAATCAGGGGTAAATAACAACGATGGAAAACGAACTATGGATTGCCTGAATAACAATTCCGGTAGAAGTACTCCACCCTCATCAAGACCGGGTCAACCACCATCAGATAGACCAGGTTGCAACACTATGGGCAGGAACGTCGTTGTACGTGACACGAATGAGTTTTCATTATTGCTCGATTTACCCGAGGATATACAATCCAAAATTTTTACTTATTTGCAGGCTCGTGATATTGCCCATTTAACACGGGCAAATTCATCCATTAACAACAGGCTCAAAAATGATGCTGCAATGGCAAGGGCATGGTTTCGCCGGTTGGCTTCATCACACCAGACTCGACTAAAGACAATTGTCGTTACTAAAGATAAAGATGAACTCCAGAAATGGTTAAAGCGTTTTACAAAGGATGAGGCATTAGTTAAGTCAATCATGGATCGCCAGGCGAGTATTTATTTTCCTGCTCTGTTCTTTTCCACTCTCACCAAACTGATGTCTGAATGTAAAACATTTAAATTAGAGACTAAAGCCAACATCCGCTGTAGTAGTCAACAGAACTCAGCTATCTTCAGTGCCGATGGCCGTCACCTGGTGATCGCCTGTGACTCTGGAACATGGAAAATCTATGGCCAGGAGAGCGATGGATCATGGGAAGCAAAAGGCACTATCTTCCATGATTACTCTTTCAAATCGGTCACCTTCAGTGCCGATGGCCGCTATGTGGTGGCTGTCTATATAGATGACAAGGCGATAATTTATGGCCAGAAGGACGAACGATCATGGGAAGAAGTGACTATTTCCCACGACGACTCGCTCTGCTCAGCCAGCTTCAGCAACGATAGCCGCTCTGTAGTGATCACCACTAAAAATAACAAGGCGAAAATTTATGGCAAGAAGGACGATGGCTCATGGATAAAAGAAGTCACTATTTCCCATGATAAACGGCTCCAGTCAGCCACCTTCAGCACCGATGGCAGCCATGTTGTGACCGCCAGTTTTGATGGCAAGGCGAAAATCTATAGCAAGAAGAACGATGGTTCATGGATAGAAAAAGCCATTATTTCCCATGATAAATGGGTCTTATCAGCCACCTTCAGCGCCGATGATCGCCACGTGGTGACCCGCAGTACTGATCGCAAGGTGAAAATCTATGACCTCAAGGCCGATGATTCGTGGGAAGAAAAAGCCATTATTTCTCATAATGAAGACGTCAACTCAGCGACATTCAGCGCCGATAACCGACACTTGGTGACCTCCAGTAACGATCGCAGAGCGATAATCTACGGCAAGAAGGACGATGGATCATGGGCAGAAAAAGCCACTATTTACCATGATAATTGGGTCTTCTCAGCCACCTTCAGCCCCGATAGCCGCTCTGTGGTCACCCGCGGTACAGACAGAGTGGCGAAAATCTATGGCCAGAAGGACGATGGATCGTGGGAAGAAAAAATGATCATCTCCCATTATTTGAAAATTATATCAGCAACTTTCAGCGTCGATGGCCGCCATGTGATCACCAGAGGTAAAGATAGCAAGGTGAAAATACGTGGCCATAAGGACAATGGATCCTGGGAGGAAAAAGCCATTATTTCCCATGTCTATGGTGATGTCATATTAGCAACCTTTAGCCTCGATGACCGCCATCTGGTCGCTGCCGGCAACCATAAAACGGTGAAAATTTGTGGCCTGGTAAGCGATGGAACATGGAAAATAAAAGCCGCCATTTCTCATCGCGAAGGGATCAGGGCAGCCATCTTCAGCGCCGATGGCCATGTGTTGACCATCCATGACGATGACACGGCGAAAATCACTGAACTATCAATGAATGACTGATCGTTTACTGTCACTCATTAGCCCAGACCTGCATTATTCTTCAACAACGCCTCTTTCCAGACCCCGCTGAGGCTACTTCCCAAACGCTTGGGGAGTCTCATGCAATATTGTGAACTTTCCTACTAAAACCGGCTCTAAGCTGCAGAATCAATTTTGAATATCCTTGTCAATCAGCGATAAATAACAACGATGGAAAACGAACTATGGATTGCCTGAATAACAATTCCGGTAGACGTACTCCACCCTCATCAATACCAGGTCAACCACCATCAGATACACCAGGTTGCACCACTATGGGCAGGAACGTCGTTGTACGTGACAAGAATGAGTTTTCATTATTGCTCGATTTACCCGAGGATATACAATCCAAAATTTTTACTTATTTGCAGGCTCGTGATATTGCCCATTTAACACGGGCAAATTCATCCATTAATAACAGGCTCAAAAATAATGCTGCAATGGCAAGGGCGTGGTATCGCCGGTTTGCTTCATCACACCAGACTCTACTAAAAACAATCGTCACTGCAAAAGATAAAGATGAACTCCAGAAATGGTTGCAGCGTTTTACAAAGGATGAAGCATTAGTTAAGTCAATCATGGATCGTCAGGCGAGTATTTATTTTCCTGCTCTGTTCTTTTTCACTCTCACTAAACTGATGTCTCAAAGCAAAACATTTAAATTAGAGACTAAAGCCAACATCCCCTGCAGTAGTTCAGAGCACTTAGCTGTCTTCAGCGGCGATGGCAGCCAAGTGGTGATCGCCTGTGACTCTAAAACATGGAAAATCTATGGCCAGGAGAGCGATGGATCATGGGAAGCAAAAGGCACTATCCCCAATAACTACCGTGTCAAATCGGTCACCTTCAGTGCTGATGGCCGCTATTTAGTGGCTACCAGTAAAGGTGGCAGGGCGAAAATTTATGGCAAGAAGGACGACCGATCCTGGGAAGAAGCAACGATTCCCCATGACGACTCTGTCCACTCAGCCACCTTCAGTCCCGATAGTCACTATGCAGCGACCGCCAGTAGAGATGGCAAGGCAAAAATTTATGGTCTGGAGGCCGATGGGTCATGGGTAGAGAAAGCCATCATTCGCCACAATAATTTTTTAAGCTCAGTCACCTTCAGCCCCGATAGCCGCCATGTGTTGACCGCCAGTTTTGGTGGCAAAGCGAAAATCTATGGCAAGAAGAACGATGGGTCATGGGCAGAAAAAGCCATTATTTCCCATGATAACCGGGTCAACTCAGACACCTTCAGTGCCGACGGTCGCCATGTGATGACCCGCAGTGCCGATAACAAGGTGAAAATCTATGGCCTGGAGGCCGATGGTTCATGGGAAGAAAAAGCCATCATTTCTCATGATGATGGAGTCTGGTCGGCCACCTTCAGCCCCAATAGCCACTGTGTGGTGACCGCCAGTATGGATGGCAGGGCGATCATCTACGGCAAGAACTACCATGGATCATGGGAAAAAAAAGCTATCATTACCCACGATGATTGGGTCTTCTCAGCCACCTTCAGCTCCGATAGCCGCTGTGTGGTCACCCGCGGTACAGATAGAGTGGCAAAAATCTACGGCCAGAAGGACGATGGATCATGGGAAGAAAAAATGATCATCTGCCATTACCTTAAGGTCTGCTCAGCCACATTCAGTGCCGATAGCCGCCATGTGATCACCAGCAGTGAGGATGAAACGGTGAAAATCTATAGCCGGAAGGACAATGGATCCTGGGAGAGAAAAGCTACCATTTCTCATGATAGTAGTATCGGACCGGCAACCTTCAGTATTGATGGCAACCATGTGGTCACCTGCGGTACCGATGGTAAGGGGATAATTTACGGCCTGGGGAGCGATGGATTATGGAAAGAAAAAGCAGTCATTTGCGATAATACTGAGATCAAATCAGCCATCTTTAGCATGGATGGCCATGTGTTGACTATCCATGGTGGTAACAGGGCGAAAATCACAAAACTATGGATGATTGACCGATCGTTTACTGTCACTCAATAAAATTTGGGGAACTTTTCTCCCGGTTTTTTATCTCATTATTACAATGAACAGAAATGGAGTTTATTTTCGATGAATGTTGCGGATGTATGTCAAATCTGTTTCGAGTCTTTTAATGAAAATGATAATGAAGATCTTCGATGTGATGATAAAGTAGTTCTCCCGTGTCATGATACTCATGTCTTTGGAAGAAAATGCATTGCTCAATGGTTTGACCGATCTAAGAAATGTCCTATTTGTAGGTCTGAAGTGCCATCATTTATCCTTGAGAGTATGCCTCCTACTCGTTCATTGCGTGAACGGGTAACCAGAAAAGTTTCTCAAATTGCTAATGATACTTTTATTTGTGCTGCTAGCTCTGCTCTTACTGCGGCAACCTTTATTGGTGCCCCCTGCATTATTAACTTTGCCACTGGTTTGGCTGGGGCTGGTGATGTTCAGTCTGCTTTGGCTGCTGGTGTAAGGACAGCCATTGTAACCGGATCTGTTTTTGGAGTGGCAAATAGCCTGGCTGACTTAAAACTTTTCGGGTTTACAGGTGCGGTTGTTGGCCTTGTCTGTTGTCCTATAGCTTATGCAAGTTATGGCTACCTTTCTGCTTCTCATTTTGCTGGTTTTGCTACTGGTGCATACGTTGGCGCAGTTTGGTCCTATATCAGTGCTGATATATACCCATAACCCGGGTGCAGCCCACCCATTGAGACAGAACCAACTTTTGCTGATCTGTTGGATTGGCTTTTAGTCGGATACCCCAGAGCATTTTATTGGTCACTACCTCGAAAAAGTCAGTAACAATGTCTAAGCAATTGTCACAGCAAGGCTAGCGCCTTGCAAAGGCTTGACCCGGCTCTAAAGAAGTGGGATTGCGCCCTTAATTTCGTTCAATTCACGCAAGAACCTCAACAGGCTGAGGTTGTTACAAAAGTAGCGAGCAAAGCACAGCACTTTTTCGACAGCCTTTTTAAGCCTGAGGTATGTTCAGGTACAGGCTCAACATCAGGGTCAGACTGGTCATGACATCCAACACAGTGGTCATGACTTTTGTACCCGCTGATGGCGTGGAGGACTGGTTAAAAGGAGGAACAGATGTCGAATTGTCTGTCAGGTTGGTCATGACACCCAACACAGTCGTCATGACTTCTGTACCTGCTGATGAAGTGGAGGTCACGTCATAAGGAGAAACAGAGGGCGAATTGTCTGTCAGGTTGGTCATGACACCCAACACAGTCGTCATGACTTTTGTACCTGCTGATGAAGTGGAGGTCACGTCATAAGGAGAAACAGGGGGCGAATTGTCTGTCGGGTTGGTCATGACACCTAACATAGTCGTCATGACTTCTGTACCTGCTGATGAAGTGGAGGTCACGTCATAAGCAGAAACAGAGGGCGAATTGTCTTTCAGGTTGCTCATGACACCCAACACAGTCGTCATGACTTCTGTACCTGCTGATGAAGTGGAGGTCACGTCATAAGCAGAAACAGAGGGCGAATTGTCTGTCGGGTTGGTCATGACACCTAACATAGTCGTCATGACTTCTGTACCTGCTGATGAAGTGGAGGTCACGTCATAAGCAGAAACAGAGGGCGAATTGTCTGTCAGGTTGGTCATGACACCCAACATAGCCGTCATGACTTCTGTACCTGCTGATGAAGTGGAGGTCACGTCATAAGGAGAAACAGAGGGCGAATTGTCTGTCAGGTTGGTCGTGACACCCAACACAGTCGTCATGACTTTTGTACCTGCTGATGAAGTGGAGGTCATGCCATAAGGTGAAACAGAGGACGAATCGACTGTCGGGTTGGTCATGACACCCAACACAGTCGTCATGACTTTTGTACCTGCTGATGAAGTGGAGGTCATGCCATAAGGTGAAACAGAGGACGAATTGACTGTCAGCAAAACTGATGAGTTAAAGTAGAATTGACCCTCGACGTTGGTGAGTCCACTTAAAGCACTGGCTGTGGAATTCTCGATGGGTGTCCAGATATTCACAATCCGGGAAAGTGTAAGTGGGCCGACAGTTGCCATGCTTGCATTCACGGATCTTTCGCACTTATCTGCCAGTGATAATGGATCTGCGGCTTTAATGCTGTATTCATGCTGCTGTTGTCGCCAGAGTTTGACTGCCTGAAAGTGGTTGCAAGCGAGGGCCAGCTTAACGATTCCTTTGATATCTAAAGCTGTATTTTTTACCCGGATCTGATTGCCCGCAAGATTATAAACAGGAGGTTCTTCATTGGTATCCGAATGACCGACAAGAGAGAAACCAAATTTTTCTTTTTTATATACCGGCGACGAAATTTCCCCCCCAATTTCGCCTACATTGTCAATGTCGATCGTGTTTCTAAAGATATCGATACTGCTTCCCGGTCCAATATGTAACTCAGCCACCCACCCCATCTTCCCCTGGAATGTGTTCCCGTTAACGGCGATCCTATGTGACTGGCTTTTGATGGTGGGAAGTTTAATAAATAGCCCTCCATCAGGAATGTAGTCGCCGAGCCACGTACCGATGGTATTACCAGTGACTGTGTTATTGGTGAACATCAGGGCCGGACCCTGGTGTAAATCATTGACAGATGCATCCAGAGGTAGTCTGCAATCAATTCTGACTCCCTCCTGGCAACTGAGATCGAATAGATTGTTTTCTACAATCAGTTTCCGGTTAATACAATGTGCCGAAATAATAGAGCTAATTGGTTTGCGCCCACCAGGTGCAGCTGGCTGGAAAGTAATGTGTCTTATATGGCTGTCTTTTGTTTGATTGAAACTAAAGTAATTATGGGACCCAAACGTGATCATATCTAAATCTCTATACATTGCAAAAGGCGAGATGATGATTTCGTAACCTTCATTTGGAGCCCCGATAATGTCCTGACCATCCTTCAAAACTATTTCACTTTCAATTAGATACACAACCGGGATTTTACCTGGTGAATGGGTAATAACAGGTGGATAAAGCGTTTCACCAGAAGTAGTTTCGGAAGAGAACAATATAACGGTGTCCTTTGGAATCTCATTTAAAAACTTGCCAAAATTTTCTGAAGAGTTGGTTCTGAGAACAATGCACTGTCGTCTGCTAACAAGGTCTTTATAATCGTTTAACCGCTGATGAACCCCTGTCGTCTGACCTTTAAGAGAATCGCATGGTACCGTCAGAGGAGGGGGGCTTGTAGGAATAGAGGCTGTAGGAATAGCGGTTGTAGATTGAGTGATGTTCTGAGCTTGCAGGCTAAGAGTCTTCAGGAGGAATAGAGGAGGGATTAAAAAAGCAAAACAACGCTGAAAATTATTCATTTTCATGATTCCCTGTAAAACGTCTTTAAAGGCCTCAGTGTAGTGCATCATTGTATTTTGAGATTAATCGACGGTTACACGAACCTCCTTTTCCAATGAAACAAAAGAATACCCATCTGAATGAGGCCAAAAATAACCAACGCAATAAGGTCAATACGGGATTGTTGCCAGCCAAGAGAGGTTTTAAGAAGATTTGCCAGTGAATGAGACAAAAGTCAGCCTCCCCTGTTATGGGAGGGTCGACTTAACTAGCTTCAGTGCCAATGACCACCCTATGATGTGATGATCATCCATGGCGATGGCACGTTGAAAATCATTGAACTATGGATGGATAGCTGATTGTTTGCTGTCACTCAAGAGCCCAGACCCACATTATTCTTCTGCAACACCTGCTCAGCACGATAGCTGGAACGGACCAGGGCACCGGCTACGACTTCAACAAAACCTCTTTCCAGGCCCCATTGACGATACTTCTCAAACTCTTGTGGGGTCACGTAGCGCTCAATGGGTAAATGGTTTTTGGTGGGCTGAAGATACTGCCCCAGGGTCAGGATATCGCAATCAATGGCCCTGAGATCATTCATAGTCTCGATGATCTCTTCCTCGGTCTCGCCCAGGCCCAGCATCAAACTGGTTTTGGTGAGTACGTCAGGGCGATATTTTTTGGAGTGGGCCAGAACATTGAGCGTCTGTTCGTAGCTGGCACGCGGGTCACGAACAGGATGTGTCAGTCGTTTAACGGTTTCAACATTTTGGGCAAAAACGGCAATACCACTGTCGACCACCGTTTCAACATCAGCCAGAACACCGAGAAAATCCGGTGTCAGTGCTTCAACGTCGGTTTCAGGATTGACTTCCTTTACGCGTTTTACGACGGCGGCATAGTGACCGGCACCGCCATCTTCCAGATCATCACGGTTAACAGAGGTCAGAACCAGGTATTTCAGGTTCATCAGTTTTACGCTGTTGGCCGTATGGTCTGGCTCATCTTTATCCAGCCAGCCTTTGGGGTTACCAGTATTCACCGCACAGAAGCGACAGGCACGGGTACAGACATCGCCCATCAGCATGATAGTGGCGGTACCGGAACTCCAGCATTCATTAATGTTGGGGCACATGGCTTCTTCACAAACGGTACTCAGCTTGTGCTCATGAACCGTCCCTTGGACTTCTTTGAACTTACTGCCGTACCTGGGCTTGATTCTCAACCACTCCGGCTTGCGCATAAAAGGCTGAACCGCTTCCTCGGAGCGATTGCTGGCTTTGATGCCATTCTTAATGGCGGTAATGCCTTTTTCATTGACGAATTTCTCGCCACTCTGAATAGTAACAGCCGGAATCTGGACGGTTGGAATCAGGTTGCTATCGGTCATAGAGTCCCAGTCATATTGGTCAGTTGTACCGGTTTGTGAAGCCGTTCGTTCACTCACTTGAATTTGAAGACAGATTGCTCAGGCCTCTTGAGCCAGATCAGACTCTGTTGCTTCCTTTACTGTGTGAGCCTCATTATACCCAAGTTCCTTCATAAGGCACTCAAGTAAGCGATTGCTCACTTCATCCCATTGTACAGGATTTTGAAATTCCCTGAGCTGGGCGACCTGTAGATCCTTGTAACCGCAGGGGTTGATACGGGTAAAAGGCTCCAGATCCATATCCAGATTGAAACTCAGTCCATGGTAACTTTTCATCTGCCTGAATCGCAGCCCCAGGGCGGCAATTTTTGCCCCATCAATGTAAACGCCGGGAGCATCCGGCCTGGCGCAGGATTCAATACCATAGCTTGACAGTACTTTGATGATGGCCTTCTCAATAGCTGAAACCACCTGCCTGGGACCACTGCCTGAGCGGCGAACATCCATCAGCAGGTAGACCACCAGCTGACCCGGACCGTGATAAGTGACCTGGCCTCCACGGTCCACCTGGACCACAGGAATATCTCCGGGTGCCAGAACATGTTCAGGCTTGCCGGCCTGACCCTGAGTAAAGACAGGATCATGCTCGACAAACCAGAACTCATCAACCGTCTGCTCATCTCTGCGTTCGGTGAACGCTTTCATAGCCTCGAACACTGGCTCATAAGGCCGCCTGCCCAGGTAGCGGATGTTCAGTTTCATCAAAGTACCATTTGCACCCGGCCGGTCGCTTTCAGAGCTTCGAAGATCGCTTTCAGCTGAGGTTCTCCGGTGGCCCGAATAGTCACCATAACAGAAGTGTATTTGCCAGTTCGACTTTCTTTCAGCCGGAAGTTACCATCGTAATCCGAGGCATGCTGCTTGACGATAGCGCAGACAGCTTCCTGAAAATCCACAGCTGCATTACCCACAATACGGATCTCGTAATCGCAGGGAAATTCAATTTTTGGCGCTTCTTGATCGGTCATTTTTTACACTGATGATAAATGAAAGACCTTCAGATTCAGCGAGCCTGAAGGTATGGGTATTTCACTCACTGCTGCCACTGAATGTTCAGGACAGTCCTTTAAAGAACAGCACGATACTATCCCACAGACGTTTGAAGAAGCCACCACGCTCTATTGCAGTCTCTGCTCTGAGAGGGACTTCTTTAATAATCTCATCATCGATAGTCACTTTCAGTGTACCCAGCTGCTGGCCAGCTTCAACAGGTGCTTCAACAATTGGATCGATATCCAGAGTCGCTTTCAGCTTCTTACCCGTATGTCTGGGTACTGTGACAATCAGATCCTTGTCGATGGCGACGTCTACCTGATCCTGAGTACCTTTCCAGACCGGCACAGTTTCAAGTGTTACGCCACCTTTTTTAACATCCACATTTTCGAAGAAACGGAAACCATAGGTCAGCAGTTTCTGCGCCTCCGCAGCACGCTGCTTCTCACCTCTGGCACCCAGGATAACTGTAATCAGACGACGCCCATCGCGCTTTGCGGTTGCCGCCAGACCAAAACCACTGGCCTCAATATGCCCCGTTTTCAGACCATCAACATTAGGGTTAGTCCATAACAAACGGTTTCGGTTAGGCTGACGACGCAATGGCTTACCGGTTTTTTTGTTGGTACCGTATTGATAATACTTCTGAGCATAAAGCTCATAATACTCAGGGTAATCCTTGACGATATGACGAGACAATATCGCAAGATCCATTGCGGTGGAATAATGATCAGGCGCAGGCCAGCCCGATGCATTGACAAAATTGGAGTTAATCATTCCCAGTCGCCCGGCCGTATTGTTCATCAGCTCGGCAAAGGCGTCTTCGCTGCCAGCAATATGTTCAGCGATGGCGACACTGGCGTCGTTACCGGAGACGATGATAATACCTTTCAACAGCTCCTGTACCGGAACCCGCTCACCCACCTCAATGAACATGGTTGAGCCGCCCATTTTCCAGGCTTTTTCGCTGATCACCACTTCATCATCACGATGAATATTGCCAGACGCCAGCTCAACCTCGGCAATGTAAGCGGTCATCATTTTGGTCAGGCTGGCAGGGTGAACAGGGTCATCAGCATTCTCGGAGGCCAAGATCTCTCCGCTGTCGGCATCCATCAATACAAAGCTGTCGGCAGCAATCTTGGGTGCAGCGGGAATCAGGGCAGCGGCTTTAGCCTGAGCTGCGCCGGTGGCCAGAATAAATAGCATGGACACCCATCCGGCTAACCTTTTCAATCGCTCACGGTTGGCCCGGACAGGATTTAATCGTTTGATCATTATAGAAATTAGCTCTGAAATTCACTGTTGTCGGCCATTATAATGTTACCGACTAACGAGTTTAAGAGAAGCATTGAAAATAGAATGTAATGTGTTCATTGCCTGGTCAGTGAAAGTCTGTCAGGCCACGAGAGAATATCGGTCTGGCCGACAAAAAAAGACTGGCTCAAACTACTTCCCGGAAGCCTCAATAACCTCTTCGTAAATCAGGTAAGGCACGTCAAAATCGCCCTCATCCAGCTTCTCAAGGAGTTCTTCAAGATGCTCGATCGTCTGCACCGGCCCAATCCTGACGCGGTAAAAAGGATCTGGCTCCTCTTCCCCTTTCACCACTCTGATATCACTGCCTATGGTCTCAGCCACCTGCCGACGCAATATCTGGGCATAGTGATAATTCTTTAGCGCAGCCAGTTGTACGAAGAGCAGTTGATTATTACCACCCTCAGTAAGTGCTTCATTGCCTTTGGCGGCAGCAAGAGATCTGACATCTATCCCCTCTACCAGCACATCAGTGACTCCTTTATTAGCGAACCCCAGCTTGAGGGCAGCAGCATAGGAGAGGTCTATAATACGATCGCCGTGGAATGGTCCACGATCATTGACCCGAAGTACAACCGACTTGCCATTGTGACTGTTAGTGACCTTGACATAGGAAGGCAGGGGCAAAGTCTTGTGCGCCGCAGTCATACCGTAAAGATCGTAAACTTCACCGTTAGCTGTCTGCTTACCATGAAACTTGGTGCCATACCATGAGGCCTTGCCCTTTTCCTGATAGCCTTTGGCACTCTTCATAGGGGTATAGGTCACGTCATTGAGTTCATAAGGAGAATGCTTGAACCGACCATCATGGGCGACAGGGATAGCATCAGGAATCTGACTGACATCCCTTTTCTCGGTAGGAGGCCCGTCCTCAACGGTGACACAACCGTTTAACAGGAGAAGGGTCAGTCCCAAAAGGCTCCCTGCTACAGATCTTGCTCTGATTATCGATTTCATAGGATATGGTGCTTTAACGTTACCCTGCCTGAGGCCAGGAGCCTGAACGAATATCCGCGAGGCAAAAAAGAAAACCGCTTTTATGACCCAAGCATAAAAACGGTACCTTCATTAATGAACAGGTAGGCTCAGACTATTCAGACTGCTTTCCTGCCAATGTCTTCGCAGACTTTGATGCTGATGTTATATAGCCCGTTTTTACATCTCTTGCTAGCTGATAAACGGCCATTGCATAAAGCTTGCTGCGGTTATAGGTCGTAATGACATAAAAATTATGCATCCCCAGCCAGTACTCCGGCCCCTTATCCCCTTCAAGCTTGATGGCAGCTGCCTTGGCAGTCTCTGGTAAAAGGGCTTCAGGATGCCAGCCAGAACCTTCCAGCTGCTTTAGAGTTTTTTGCGGCCTGACAGAATCAGACACCGCTTTCTCATATTTGGTTCCGGTAACCTTCGCTTTACTGACGATAGGCTTGCCAACTTTCCAGCCATTTTCTCGCAGATAGTTAGCAACGCTGGCAATTGCATCTTCTTCATGCTTCCAGATGTTGGACTGACCATCGCCGGTATAATCTACCGCATAAGCCCTGTAACTGGAGGGCATAAACTGGGGTATACCCATGGCTCCAGCGTAAGAGCCGGTCAGATCTGAAGCATCCAGCTCCTGCTCACGGGTCAGAATCAGAAACTCCTTCAGCTGCTGAGTGAAAAACTTGCTGCGCGGAGGGTAATCAAAACTCAGGGTAGAAAGAGCATCGAGAACCTTAAACCCACCGGTCTGACGGCCATAGTATGTTTCTACACCGATAATGGCCACAATCACATCCGCTGGCACACCATACTCTTTTTCAACTCTGGAGAGCGTTTTCTCGTGAGCCTCCCAGAAATCCACACCAAGGTCTACTCGCTCCGGAGTCATAAAAATCTTTCGGTAATCTTTCCACTCCAGACGTTTCTCAGCAGGTCTGCTGATCAACTCAAGTACTCTTTCAGACTTGCTTGCCTTACCCAGAATGTCTTGCAGTTCCTTACGGGAAAACTGTTCGTTCTTCACCAGATCATCGATGAACGCCTTCACCTCCGGTTGAAGTGCATAGTCAGGCTGACTATCGACTGCCTTTTCAGTACCGGCAGCCGTTACCGATCCTGAAAGAAGACAGCCGCTCAATAATACGCCTGCAGCCATGAGTCGAAATGGCGGCAGTCCTAAAAATTCTTTTACCATTCTTAAGGCCATAAACCCTCCCTGCTACTACTCAAGTGAATGCCGTTAGCTGATATAACTTCATACGGGATAGTGCCTACTCTACAGCAGTCATGAAGAGACAACTAGCATACCGGCCCTGTTTAAGTTAAATGTTGTTTTGCCAATGCAGAAAAACTGATCTATGAAGCTCTCCTGTGAGATTGAAAGGATCTTAAGATATCGTTCCCGGCGGCAGGGACTCACCGGAGAGTCTTCCTGCTTGTCGGAGTCTGATAAGGGAGAAAGAGTTTTGTGAAGGACATTGATCTGATCGGCAGTAGTCGTTGCCCGCAGGGTGTCCTTAAACTGAATGGGCTGCATGACAAACATTCCAGATCATACGAACAACGGGTCGACCCTCATTATAGCTCATGCAGACAGCATCTAAAGTCAACAGAGCCAGCGAGCCTGCATAATAAATCTTTCTGGAGATAACGTACGGATAAAAGCTCTCTCTTTGATTATCGGCTTTGCCCCAGAAATGTTTTATGAGTATGTATCGACATCAACAGACCAAAGCCAGCCATCAGGGTAGCCAGCGAGGTTCCCCCCCGACTCACCAGAGGCAGAGGTACCCCGACCACGGGGAGCAGGCCGCTCACCATACCAATATTAACGAAGATGTAGACAAAAAACGTCAATGTAATACTACCTGCGAGCAGTCTGCCAAACAGAGTCTGAGCCTTCAGCGTTATAAACAGACCTCGACCAATAATCAGCGCATATAATGCCAGAAGAACCAGGCATCCCATCAGGCCAAACTCTTCTGCCAGTACTGCAATAATAAAATCAGTATGACTTTCTGGCAGAAAATCCAGATGCGACTGAGTTCCCAAAAGCCAGCCTTTCCCGTATAGCCCACCCGACCCTATGGCAATTTTTGACTGGATAATATTCCAGCCTGCACCCCATGGATCACTCTGGGGATTGAGAAAGGTCAATACCCGCTGCTTCTGATAATTGAGCATGACAAAATGCCAGAAGCCCCAGATAGAAGGAACAGCCAGCATAATGGCAGAAAAAATCAGCCGCTTCCTCAACCCGGCCAGTAATAATATAAACAGGCCTGAAGCACCAATCAGCAGAGAGGTTCCCAGATCGGGCTGTCTGGCAATCAACACGACCGGAATACCTATCAGAATCAGTACCACCGCAATATCCCTTATAGAAGGCGGCAACTGTCGTTTAGAAAGATAGCTCGCCACCACAATCGGCATAATCAGCTTAATGATTTCTGAGGGCTGAAATCGTATAAAAGGCAATTGAATCCAACGCTGCGCGCCCTTGGAATGAATGCCCATAAACAGCACAGCGATCAAGAGAATGACTCCACCGATATATATCCACGGTGACAACCGCATCAGCAGTCGGGGTGAAACCTGGGCAATGATGATCATTCCAACAAAACCAATGAGCATATAGACAGCCTGTCGAATAACAATGCTCATATCCTGTCCACTGGCACTATACAGAACGAACAGACCAGCTCCACAGACAATGACCACAAACCCTATCAGCATAAAGTCGATATGCAGGCGCTCTGACCAGTCCGGCACCCTGTGAAAGCCCTGTCCTTCATTCAGCTGGCGAACAAAATCCTGGCCGGTCATTGTGCGGTCCTCTTGTTTTCAGCACTGGCTTTCTCCTGTTCGGCCCTGGCGAGTTTGGGAAGCAGATAAAAGTCCATCACCTCCCGTGCTACGTTGGCAGCACCATTGTTGTTCTCCAATACCACAGCCATTGCTATCTGGGGATCTTCAACAGGCGCAAAGGCCACAAAAAGACTATGGTCCCGCTCGAACTCCTTGAGTTTCTCAGCATCATATTCTTCACCCTGAGGAATACTGACCACCTGGGCAGTACCTGTTTTTCCTGCCATTCGATACTTCAGGCCACGACCAATTCGCCAGTAAGCCGTGCCCCGATTGTAACTGACCACTTTTTCCATAGCATCGATGACCAAACCCCAATGCTGGTCGTCCAACTCAATATCCTCTCCCCATTCAGGGCTTTGCAACTCCGGAATGTCTTCCTTCACCAGTCGGGGCTCCACATGTTTCCCCCGGTTGGCAATCAGGGTAACCAGTTCGGCTAATTGCATGGGAGTCGTCAGCATGTAGCCCTGACCAATAATGGCAATAACCGTTTCCCCGGGATACCAGGGCTGACCATAAGCGCCCCGTTTCCACTCTGTTGAAGGCAGCAAACCTGCTCTTTCTTCATGAATATCAATACCGCTGCTGCGCCCCATCCCGAACTGGCTGAGAAAATCATGGAGGCGATCAATCCCCATTTTTTCAGCGACCTTGTAGAAGAAAGTATCGTTGGAACGCAGGATTGCCCGATTCAGATCAATCCAGCCGTCACCCTTACGGTTCCAGTTCCGGAAACGGTGCTCACTGCCCGGGAGTTGGAACCAGCCTTTGTCATAGATTTTGTCATTCTTATCCACCACGTTATTGTCCAGCAGGCCAAGAGCAACCAGTGGCTTGATCGTGGAAGCCGGTGGATACTCACCCAATGTCGCACGATTATAGAGCGGCTTTTCGATATCCGTATTCAGATCATTGAAAGTAGCGTAATCGATTCCGGTCACAAACAGATTGGGATCGAACGCCGGATTACTGACCATGGCCATCACACCACCGGTCTTGGGATCCAGAGCCACCACGGACCCCCTTCTTCCCTGCATTGCCTTAATAGCTGCATTTTGCAGATCGGTATCAATAAACAGCTGCAAATCTTTACCTGGGATCGGATTGACCCGGCTCAGAACCCTGGTCACCCTACCACGGGCATTGACTTCAACTTCCTGATAGCCTGGCTTACCTAACAATACAGGCTCATAAAAACGTTCCAGACCGATCTTACCGACAGTGTATGTGCCGGTATAAAGAGCCGGATCGAGGTTTTTTAACTCACGCTCGTTGATTCGCCCCACATAACCGACGCTATGAGCAAAAGCATCGCTTTCAGGGTATTCACGAACCAGTTCGGCATTAATCTCGACACCCGGCAGGCGAAACTGGTTTACTGCAATCAGCGCAACCTGCTCGTCGTTCAGGCGAAATTTGAGGGGGACCGATTCAAAAGGCCTGCGTCGATTTATCTGCTGCATAAAACGACTGCGTTCAGTCTCGGTAACATTAATTAATCGGGCAATATCATCGAGCAGCTGATCAAGATCTTCTACACGCTCCCGAACAATAGCCAGCGTCTGACTGGAGCGGTTGGTTGCCAGCAATCGGTCATTTCGGTCATAGATCAGTCCCCGAACCGGAGGCACTGTCTGTAAAAGAACACGGTTTTCTTCAGACTGGGTGGCCAATTCATCGTATTGAACCACCTGCAGATAGAAAAGTCTGGAAATCAGCACCATGACCAACAGGATCGTGAAGACCAGCGCTAACCAGACCCGAATGCTGACAATCCGTTGCTCTGCTTTGTGGTCCTTTAAGGTATTCACCGGCATCTGTATAACTGTCTATTTATGATAGGGGTGATTCTTGAGGATACTCCAGGCACGATAGACCTGTTCAGCAACAACTACCCTGACCAGGGGGTGAGGTAACGTCAATGGCGACAGCGACCATCGGAGATCAGCCCGGGCCATCACACTGGGATGAAGCCCTTCTGGCCCTCCGACCATCAGGCTGACATTACGGCCAGAATGCATCCACCCTCCTATATTGTCCGCCAGTTTCTCCGTCGACCAGGGTTTCCCTGTGATTTCCATGGTCAGTATCAAGTCACCCTGCCCGGCTGCCGCCAGCATTTGTCCGGCTTCTTTTTGCTGCAGGCGACTGATGTCAGCTCCCTTGCTGCGCCGATTCAGCGGAATCTCAATCAGATCCAGTTTTAGCTCAGACCCCAGACGACGACTGTACTCCCTGTAGCCTTCATCAACCCACGCTGGCATTTTCGAGCCAACGGAGATCAGACGAACACGCATCAGGACTGCTCGGTAGCCTGCTGTTCCTCGCTGGCCTCCCAGAGGCGTTCAAGATCATAGAATGCACGGGTAGCTGGCATCATAACATGCACTACAACATCACCCATGTCGACCAAAACCCATTCGGATTTTTCCTGACCTTCTGTACCCAGTGGACGGACACCATTTTTCTTGCACTTGTCAATTACATTGTCTGCCACAGACTTCACATGACGGTTGGAAGTACCGCTGGCGATAATCATGTAATCAGTCACGCTGGTCAGCCCAGAAACGTCAAGAGAGGTAATGTCGCTACCTTTCATCTCTTCAATAGCATCAACGACCAGTTGCTTCAGTTGTTCAGATTGCATATATCTCTTTAGAACTCGATAAAAACCAAAAGCCCGAACATGAATTGTACAGGCTTTTGTCATAATTGTTTGCTGATTAAGTACCTAAGTACCTAACCAGTGATTATTATGTACCATCATTAACCGCCACCTTGAGTGATGGCAATTCGTTATTTCCGGATATGACCATCGCCTAATACTACATATTTCCGGGATGTCAGCCCCTCCAGCCCCACAGGACCACGGGCATGAATTTTGTCCGTTGAAATACCAATCTCAGCGCCCAACCCATACTCAAAGCCGTCCGCAAACCGTGTAGAGGCATTGATCATAACAGAGCTGGAGTCCACTCTTCTCAGGAAGTCCCGGCCCCGGGTATAACTCTCGGTGATGATCGAATCGGTATGGTGAGAGCCATAGCGATTAATATGCTCGATAGCTTCATTCATATCAGCGACCAATTTAATGGATAGCACCGGTGCCAGATACTCTGTCTGCCAGTCTTCTTCGGTGGCAGCCAAAGCATCCGGAACCCTGGCACAAACCTCCGGACAGCCTCTCAGTTCAACCCCCAATTTCTGGTAGCGCTGAGCCAGTTCCGGCAGCATATCGGCAGCAACGCCTCTGTTTATCAGCAGGGTCTCCATGGCATTGCATACACCATAGCGGTGAGTTTTGGCATTCACAGCAATGGCCAGTGCTTTCTCCCGATCTGCCAGATCATCAATATAAACATGGCAAATGCCATCCAGATGTTTGATAACAGGCACCCTGGCATCACGACTGATGCGTTCAATCAGGCCTTTGCCACCCCTTGGAACGATGACATCTACATGTTCAGGCATACTGATCAGAGTTCCCACTGCTTCTCGGTCAGTGGTCTCTACCACCTGAACCGCTGCTTCTGGCAAGCCAGCCGATGCCAAACCCTTCTGAATGCACTGGGCAATCGCCTTGTTAGAAGCAATTGACTCACTGCCTCCGCGTAGAATCACAGCATTACCGGATTTCAGACAGAGACTGGCAGCCTCAATGGTTACGTTGGGTCGAGATTCATAGATAATGCCTATAACCCCCAAAGGGACTCGCATTTTACCCACCTGAATGCCACTGGGAACATATTTGAGGTCATCAATCGTACCCACTGGATCAGGCAACGAAGCCACCTGGTTCAGATTCTCGATCATGGTATCAATGCGGGCATCGGTCAGTTCCAGGCGATCCAGCAATGCTGCATCCAGCCCTCGCCCCCGTCCGTTTTCCAGGTCCACAGCGTTAGCTTCACGCAGTAGCGGTCGAGTTGCTTCCAGCTCAGTAGCGATCGCCAGCAGGGCCCTGTTTTTCACGCCCGTATCGGCTTTGGCTACTTCGGCACTGGCTTCCCGGGCCTTTTTGCCCAGTTCATGCATGTACTCTGTTACCTGTTCAGTCACTGCGTGCTCCTTGTTCACCCGACAGAAATCCAGAACATTGTTCAAGGCAGTCACAACATTCGGCTCAACCAGACTTTCCGATTTAGCAAAACAGCTGTTAACCGAACACAACCGTTTTTGTTCAGCCGGGCATTATAACCTGCCGACGGTTATACAGGAATGATGCTATGCCTGCATAGTGCCCCTGGACAGCAAACTTTCTGAACTTTACCCGTTTCACCTTAAAGCGTCGCCCGATAGCATAGCCTTTGCTGCTGGATGCGATCGAAGCAGCTTTAATCCTGAATGCAAATTGATTGGAATCAGGATGCTACGTGATCCGCTGGCAGCCTGTCGGACTTAAGCGTCCGTAGCGAGGATTGCAAGAAATTGAGGATAAAAATCTCTGTTTCTGAGGAGAATAGCGAGCTATTTGACGAAGAAACAGGTAACTATCTATGGATTCGGACCCCCCCCGATGGCAGTTACTATTGCAAACCGTCGTATGTTTCCCCCTTGGTCGGCGGTTATATTTATTTATGTTTCAAAGATGACTGCAGTTATTATGAAGTTCTTTCGTACAGTTGCCCCATCGAAGGTTCATATTATCCTCTGACTCACCCATCATTTGGCTGCCACTTAAGAGATGAGGCGGGGAGAGTCAGGCAATCGGCATTGTAAACTCAAAAATAGTGCCGCCCTCAGGGTGACGATTGAACGTCAATCGACCACCATGGGATTGAATAATCGAGTGGCAAACTGTCAGACCGATCCCCATACCATCTGACTTGGTGGTGTAGAAAGGCGTGAACAGTTTTTCTTCTGCGTCAGCAGCCAACCCATAACCCCGGTCAATGACGGATACCTTGACGAACTGATCATCGATCTGCTCTGCCTTAACCCAGACACCTATATCGCGGGTGTCCTGATCTCTCATGGCTTCCATACCATTGCGAATCAGGTTCAAAGCTACCTGCTGAATCTGCACCGGGTCCACTTTCACCTCTGGCAGGTCCTGGGCCACCTCAGTATGAATTTCCATACTGTTATTTCGAGCATCCACCTCAGCCAGCTTGACAGTATCGCTAATCAGCTTGATCGGATCGACACAACCCAGAACGTGATCAGGCTTTTTAACAAATGAGCGAATCCGGGCAATGATCTCACCGGCACGGCGGGCCTGGATATTAATTTTGTCCATAGCCTCATAAAGCGAATCGTAAATATCGTCGTCTTTATGTTCCAACCTGACCATCATGCGCTTGGCTACCTGAGCGTAGTTGGAAATTGCGGTCAGAGGCTGGTTCACTTCATGGGCAAAACCTGCGGCCATCTCCCCCATGATACTCAAACGGGAAACATGGGTCAGTTTTTCCTTCTGGGTTTCCAGTTCGTCCAGAGCCTTCTGCAACGCTGCCTGTCCACGCTTTTTGCTGCTGATGTCAGTAAAGACCACCACGGCACCACTGGGTTGCCCCTCTTCCATAATGGGAGTGCATGAATAACTGACCGGGAATGATGAACCTTCTTTATGCCAGAAGAGTGCATCGTCCACCCTTATGCTGACCCCTTTACTCAATGCCTCCTGAATGGGAGCCAGATGCAGACTGCGTGCTTCCTCTCCCGCTTCATCCAGCATCAGTTCAATCAGGCTACGATTGATGAGGGTGTCCATTGGCCAGCCCGTCATAATGGAGGCAGCTGCATTGGCAAAGGTGATTCGCCCCCAGCTGTCCAACCCGAAGATACCTTCGTTCATGCTTTCCAGAATACGGGCCTTGTCAGCTTCAAGCTGTCGATTGCGGGCAGAAAGCGCCCGCTCCAGTCGATGTATCTTGAGCTGGGTTTCTACCCGGGCAATCACTTCTTCTGCCTGAAAAGGTTTGGAGATAAAGTCAACGGCACCGGTTTCCAAACCCCGAACCTTGTCCTTGGTGTCATCAAGGGCTGATAGAAAAATCACGGTAATATTGCTGGTAGCCGGATCTTCTTTCAGCTGACGGCACACTTCATAGCCGTCCATGCCTGGCATCATGATATCCAGTAAAACCAGCGCTGGCTTGGCCTTGTGGGCAATCCTCACAGCACTTTCACCGTTTTTCGCAATAAGAAGCTTGTAGCCTCGTCCACTGAGGGTCTGCAGCAGCACCTGCAAGTTGGTAGGGTTGTCATCCACCAGGAGAATGCGTTCTACATCATCAACCGTTTCCGGAGGAGTGTCTGCCACGTACATAGTTTTCGCCAATTCGTTATTTACAGCTGGAAAAAGCATAGTCGAAGAAGTGAGCCATTCTGACAGAATTTGCCCTGCAGGGCATGGGATCTTTACATATTTTACGACGGTCCTTTTCGTGTTTTATGGCGCTCAACCAGGAGCGCTGATCGAGAATAGCGACCCAGTATCGAGAACGCTAAAGTCCGGCAGCTTCCCATGGCAATCAAATCTATTCACTTTATTTTCTGGAGGACTGAGTTCATCGTCCTGGTCCAGATCAGCAGGCTTGCGTTTTCGACCTTTTCTTTTGTGATCCGACAGGGCTCCAGCGCTCTTGAAGACCTTCCCGCATGGCCGCTGCTGACCATCCTGCTCGCCCACGATCACTTTACAGGCTCGTTGCCCGGAGTGTTCTCCTCTTTTGTGAACCGCCAGGGCTATAGCATTCTTGCAGATTTTCTCACATGGCTGCAGCTGACCATCCTCCCCGGCCACAATCACTTTACAGGCTTTATGCAAGGAGTGTTTTTTTCTTTTGTGATCTATCCGGGTTTTAGCATTTTTGAAGAGTCCCCCGCATGGCCGCTGCTGACCATCCTCCCCGAATACGATCACTTCACAGGCTCGTCGCCCTCGGTGGTATTTACTTTTGTGATCTGACAGGGCTTTAGCATTCCTGCAAAGCTTTCCGCATGGCCGCTGCTGGCCGTCCTCCCCGACTTCGGTCAGGTCACAGATTTTTTGCCCGGTGTGGGATACGACTTTGTGATTCGTCAGGGCTCCAGTACTCTTGAAGACCTTCCCGCATGGTCGCTGCTGGCCATCCTCCCCGACCACGATCAGTTCACAGGTTTTTTGACCACTGTGGTATTTGCTTTTGTGATTCGCCAGAGCTCCGGCATTCTTAAAGCCCCTCCAGCATGGCCGCTGCTGGCCGTCCTTCCCGACCACGATCAGCTCACAGGTTTTTTGACCGCTGTGGTATTTGCTTTTGTGATTCGCCAGAGCTCCGGCTCTCTTAAAGCCCCTCCAGCATGGCCGCTGCTGACCGTCCTTCCCGACCACGATCAGTTCACAGGTTTTTTGACCGCTGTCGGTTTTAGCTTCTGCTGCACCTGTCCGGAAAAGATGAGATTGGTTCTGATCCAACTGGGATGACTTAGAGGTGGTTTGTTCTGTTTCTGAAGGGTTAAGCGTAAAGGCAAGCTCGTCTTCTTTGAGAGGACACTGTAAATCGAGCGACCCATTAATGACCGCAAAATCATCAACAATGGAAGACAAATACCCGATCATTGGCGCATCACCATTCAGTGACTCATTAGCGTCAATGGCATTCTGGATTGAGTCTGCAAGATGACCATCAATGCCATCAAATGGTGACTCAGAATCGAATGGGAGCTGAATGTCAGAAAGATCATTCAATGTTTTGAAAAGAGGGTTTTGATCGGACTCCCTGGCATATGCGGGATCAAAATGCCTCATGCAACTTGAACAGTATCCAGTAGCCACGTGAACGCATGGGCTTCCCGGGGGATTCTGGGGCCATTCAGCAGGCTCACTGCTACCGGATATGGGGGACAATTGACAAAAGCCATGACAGGGATGGACGAAACAATTTAAACCCAAAGTGTGCAGGTGTTGCTGATTGCCTCCATTTCCGCCGCTATAGTCATTATTCAGTCGGCTAATAAAGGAGCTCATAGGCGGCAGGGTGGTTTTTGGGGCTGGCTGGCTGGATGATTCTGAAGACTGATATTGTGGTGAGTTCTCTCCAGAGCCAAACACTGCGGTGATGATTGCAAACCGGTGTCCCCACCGTGTCAACATAGATGTCGCCTGTTGTTCAATCGGGTTAAACAGCCGTGTATCAGGCTTCCAATAGTTTTTTAAAAGCCTGGCAACAGCGACAGGTACTTCCAAAGGCAGCCATAAATAAGACTCGGCGCTCATGTTGGTCACTTTTGTGGTAACGAACAGTTCGTAAGCAATCAGCAGATTCGAAGCGTAAAGCCATTGCCACGAAATCGACCCAATGATGGTCTTCTCTATTCCATAACCAGGAGCCCTATGTCGTTTTTTATCAGATGGCAAATCTGATTCTGCATGGTCGTTTACGTGGTCAATATCTGATGGGTTGCCCGACAACGTATGCCAGTCACGTTTTATAGTAAAGTTTTGTTTTGGCGAGCCTGCATCCCGTTCAAGCTCGACAATAAAACGTCTTGTCAACGATGCGGCCTGAGAGATGACAGACAACGACAGCAGCAGTAACAGCAGTGCCACAAAGAGTGAGTGTTTAATAATTCTATCCTTGCATTCCGGTTTACAGAGAGGAAGGATAGATCAAGAAAACAAGCCTGTTTTCTGTCAAAACGCTCAAAAATCATACTCCCGGCGGCAGAAGGGAAAACTGATAATGCCACTCGTTGGAGTACTCGTTCCATCACTGCTGTCAGCGGTGGCAGTGAAGCCAGCGTTCGACCAACCTGGAAGGCAAATGGCCTCTTGAAGAGACATTCAAAGTCTCTTTCTTACCTGATCAACTTGTCAGGTCGCTGATAACCTGACCAAAAAGGCGGCTGCCAGGACGTTGAAAGGTATTAGTCCGCCAGCTTCTCCTGGTAATCACACTTATTCACTTTATTTCCCGGAGGACTGAGTTCCTCGTCCAGATCAGCAGGCTTGCGTTTTCGATCTCTTCTTTTGTGATCCGACAGGGCTTTAGTGTTCTTGCAGACTTTTCTGCATGGCCGCTGCTGATTATCCGCCCCTAACACAGTCACTTCACAGGTTTGTTGCCCTCGGTGGTATCTACCTCTGTGGCTCGATAGAGCTCCAGCATTCCTACAGACCTTCCCGCATGGTCGCTGCTGGCCATCCTCAGCAAAAATGATCACTTTACAGGTTTGTTGCCCTCTGTGTTTTTTATTTTTGTGATCCGACAGGGCTTTAGCATTCTTGCAGAGCTTCCCGCATGGCCGCTGCTGGCCATCCTCCCCGAACGCGATCACTTTACAGGTTTGTTGCCCCCTGTGGTATTTACTTTTGTGGTCCGACAGAGCTTGCGCACTCTTACAGACCTTCCCGCATGGCCTCTGCTGACCTTCCTTGGCAAACACGATCACTTCACAGGTTTGTTGCTCGCCGTGGTGTCTACTCTTATGATTCAAAAGGGCTTGAGCATTTCCGAAGGCTCTCCCGCATGACCGCTCCTGACCATCCTCACCGACCACGATCACTTCACAGGCTTGTTGCCCGCTGTGGTATTTACTTTTGTGATCCGACAGGGCTTTAGCGTTCTTGTAGGCCTTCCTGCATGGCCGCCGCTGACCATCCTCCCCGACCACGATCACTGCACAGACTCGTTGCCCGGAGTGTGCTGTTCTTTTGTGATACCTCAGGGCTTCGGCATTCTTGCAGAGCTCCACGCATGACCGCTCCTGGCCGTCCTCCCCGACTAAGGTCACTCCACAGTTTTTTTGACCACTGCTTGCTTTAGCTTGAGCTGCGCCTGTCCGGGAAAGATGAGGTTGGCTCTGATCCAATTGGGATGACTTAGAGGTGGTTTGTTGTGTTTCTGAAGGGTTAGGCGCAAAGGCAAGCTCGTCTTCTTTGAGAAGACGCTGTAGATCAAGTGACCCATGAATGACCGCAAAATCATCAACAATGGAAGACAAATGCCCGAGCATTGGCACATCACCATTGAGTGACTCAGTAGCGTCAATGGCATTCTGGATTAAGTCTGTAAAGTGACCATCAATGTCATCAAATTGTGGATCAGAATCGAATGGAAGCTGAATGTCAGAAAAATCATTGAATGTTTTGAAAAGGGGGGGTTGACGGGACTCCATAGCTTTTGCAGGATCAAAATGCCCCATGCAACCTGAGCAGTGTCCGGTAGCCAGGTGAGGGCATGAGCTTTTCAGGGTATTCAGGGGCCATTCAGCGGGCTCACTGCTACCAGATAAGGGGTGCAATTGACAAAAACCATAACAGGGATGGACGAAACAATTTAAACCCAAAGTGTGCCGATGTACCTGATCGCCTCCGTTGCCACCGCTATAGTCATTATTCAGGGGGCTAATGAAAGAGCTTATAGACGGCAGGGTGGCTTTTGATGCTAGCTGGCCGGATGATTCTGACGACTGATATTGCGGTGAGTTGTCTCCGGAGCCAAACACTGCAGTGATGGTTGCAAACGGGTGATCCCCCTCTGTCATTATAGATGTCACCTGTTGTTCAATCGTGCTAAACAGCCGTGCATCGAGGTTCCAGTAGCTTTTTAAAAACCAGGCAACAGCAACAAGCACTTCTAAAGGAAGCGATAAAAAAGGGGTGATGATCCTGGTTGACGCTTTTGTGGTGACGCTCAGTTCGTAAACAATAAGCAAATTCGTAACGTAAAGCCATTGCCACGAAATCGACTCAATGATGGCTTTTTCTATTCCATAACCAAGTGACCAATGTCGTTTTTTATAAGGAGGAAAATCTGGTTGTTCATAGTCGTTTATGTGGACAATATCTGATGGGGTGCCCAACAACGTATGCAACTCAGGTTTTATAGGAATGCTTCGTTTTTGAGAGCCTGCATTCTCTTCAAGCTCGACAATAAAACATCTTGTCAACGACCCGGCCTGACAGGTGACAGACAACGACAGTAGCAGTGACAGCAGTGCCGCAAAGGGTGAGTGCTTGATAATTCTATCTCTGCATTCCGGTTTACAGAGAGGAAGGATAGATCAAGAAAATAAACATGCTTTCTGTCAAAACGCTCAAAAATCGTACTCCTATGTCCCCTGTGAGTCTAACCGAGAATAGCGCGCCCGGGCGATCCCGTATCGAGGACGCTTAAGTCTGATAATTTCCCGGGGCGTTGACAGATATCAGTCCGTCACCTCCCCTGGTAATCACACTTATTCACTTTACCTGCAGGAGGACTGAGTTCATCGTCCTCGCCCACAGCAGGCTTGCGTTTTCGATCTCTTCTTTCTTTGTGATACGACAGAGTTTGAGTTTTTTCGCAGACCGTCCCGGACGACCGTTGCTGGCCATCCTCGATTACGGTTAGGTTACATTGTTGTTGCTTGCTGTGGGCGATTCTTTTGTGAGACGACAGGGCTTGAGCATTCTTGCAGACTTTTCCACATGGCTGCTGACCATTCGTCCCGACCACAGTCACATCACAGGTTTTTTGCCCGGTGTGACATTTACTTTTGTGATTCGACAGGGCTTCCGCATTCTTGTAGACCCTCCTGCATGGTCGCTGCTGGCCATCCTCCTCGATAACGGTTGAGTCACAGGTTTGTTGTCCGGTGTGGCATGTGCCTTTATGTCTCGACAGGGCTCTAGCATTCTTGCAGAGCTGCCCGCATGGTCGCTGCCGACCATCCTCCCCAACCACACTCAATTTACAGGGTTCTTGTCTGCTGTGGTATTTAATCTTGTGATATATCAGCGCTCTGACATTCTTGCAGAGCTGCCCGCATGATCGCTGCTGACCATCCTCCCCGATCACGTTAACTTTGCAGGCTTCTTGCCCGCTGTGGAATTTACTTTTGTGGTCCGACAGGGCTCCAGCACTCTTACAGACCTTCCCACATGGTCGCTGCTGGCCATCCTCCACGAACATGATCACTTCACAGGTTTGTGGCCCGGAGTGTTCTCCTCTTCTGTGATTGGACAGGGCTTTAGCACTCTTGCAGAGCTTCCCACATGACCGCTGCCGACCATCGTTTCCGACCACGACTTCTTTACAGACTCGTTGCCCGCTGTGGCATTTACTTTTGTGGTCCCTGAAGGATACAGCATTCTTGCAGACCTTCCCGCATGGTCGCTGCTGACCATCCTCCCCGAACACGGTCACTTCACAGACTCGTTGCCCGCTGTGGTATTTACTTTTGTGGTCCGACAGGGCTCCAGCACTCTTACAGACCTTCCCACACGATCGCTGCAGGCCATCCTCCCCAAACATGATCACTTCACAGGTTTTTTGCCCGGCGTGGTATTTGCTTTTATGAACCGTCAGGACCCTGGCATTCTTGCAAAACTTTCCGCACGGCCGCTTCTGTCCATCCTTCCCGACTTCGGTCAGGTCACAGACTTTTTGCCCGGTATGGTATGTGTCTTTGTGATTCGTCAGGACTCCAGGACTCTTAAAGGCCTTCCTGCATGGGCGCTGCTGGCCGTCCTCACCGACCTCGGTCACCTCACAGTTTTTTTGATCACTGTCGGCTTTAGCTTGTGCTGCGCCAGTCCGGGAAAAATGAGATTGTCTCTGATCCAATCGGGATGACTTAGAGGTGGTTTGTTGTGTTTCTGAATGTTTAAGCGTAAAGGCAGTCTCGTCTTCTTTAAGAAGACGCTGCAGATCAAGTGACCCGTTGATGACCGAAAAATCTTCAGCAATGGCAGACAAATGCCCGAGCATTGGTACATCATCAACGAGTGATTCAGTAGCGTCAATGGCATTCAGGATTGAGTCTGCGAGCTGACCATCAATGCCATCAAATAGTGGCTCAGATTCGAACGGGAGCTGAATGCCAGAAAGATCATGCAATGTATCGAAAAAAAGGTTTTGACGGGACTCCGTAGCATATGCAGGATCAAAATGCTTCATGCAACTTGAGCAGTGTCCGGTAGCCAGGTGAACGCATGAGCTTTCCAGGGTATTCAGTGGCCATTCAGCGGGCTCGCTGCTCTCGGACAAGGGGTTCAATTGACAAAAGCCATGACAGGGATGAACGAAACAATTTAAACCCAAAGTATGCAGGTGTTGCTGATCGCCTCCGTTTCCGCCGCTATAGTCATTATTCAGGGGTCTGATAATAGAGCTTATAGGCAGCAGGGTGGCTTTTGAGGCTTGCTGGCTGGATGATTCTGACGACTGATATTGTGGTGGGCTCTCTCCAGAGCCAAACACTGCAGTGATGGTTGCAAACCGATGCCCCCACTGTGTCAACATAGATGTCGCCTGTTGTTCAATCGGGCTAAACAGCCGTGTATCGGGCTTCCAGTAGTTTTTAAAAAGCCAGGCGACAGCGACAGGCACTTCCAAAGGCAGCCATAAATAAGGGTCGGCGCTCATGGGGGCCACTTTTGTGGTAACGAACAGTTCGTAAGCAATCAGCAGATTCGAAGCGTAAAGCCATTGCCACGAAATCGACTCAATGATGGTCTTTTCTATTCCATAACCAGGTAACCTATGTCGTTTTTTATCAGGTGGCAAATCTGGTTCTGCATAGTCGTTTATGTGGGCAATATCTGGTGGGTTGCCCGACAACGTATGCCAGTCACGTTTTATAGTAAAGTTTTGTTTTGGCGAGCCTGCATCCCGTTCAAGCTCGACAATAAAACGTCTTGTCAACGATCCTGCCTGACAGATGACAGACAACGACAGTAGCAGTGACAGCAGTGCCGCAAAGAGTGAGTGTTTAATAATTCTATCCTTGCATTCCGGTTTACAGAGAGGAAGGATAGATCAAGAAAATAAACATATTTTCTGTCAAAACGCTCAAAAATCATGCTACCAGTTGCAGAAGGTAGGCCCGATACTGCTACTCGTTGGTGTACTCGTTTCATGAATGCTGTCAGGACGTTGACAGGTATCAGTCCGTCAGTTTCTCCTGATAATCACACTTATTCATTTTATCCGCTGAAGGACCTGGTTCATCGCCCTCGTCGAGATCAGCAGGCTTGCGTTTTCGATCTCTTCTTTTGTGATACGACAGGGCTTGAGGGTTTTTGCATACCGTCCCGGACGGCCGTTGCTGGCCATCCTCAATTACAGTTAAGTTACGGTTTTGTTGCTTGCCGTGGACGTTTATTTTGTGATTCGACAGGGCTTTGGCACTCTTGCAGACTTTCCCACATGACCGCCGCTGAAAATCCTTCCCAACCACGATCACTTTACAGGTTTGTTGCCCGCTGTGGTACGTACTTTTGTGATCCGACAGGGCTTTAACACTCTTGCAGACTTTCCCGCATGGCCGCTGCTGAAAACCCTCCCCAACCACGATCACTTTGCAGGTTTGTTGCCCGCTGTGGTATCTACTTTTGTGGTTCGACAGGACTCCAACATTCTTACAGACCGTCCCGCATGGGCGCTGCTGGCCAACCTCCCCGAACACGATCACTTCACAGGTTTGTGGCCCGGAGTGTTCTCCTCTTCTGTGATTGGACAGGGCTTTAGCACTCTTGCAGAGCTTCCCACATGGCCGCTGCCGACCATCGTTTCCGACCACGACCTCTTTACAAACTCGTTGCCTGCCGTGGCATTTACTTTTGTGGTCCGTTAAGGATACAGAATTCTTGCAGACCTTCCCGCATGGTCGCTGCTGGCCATCTTCCCCGAACACGGTCACTTCACAGAATCGTTGCCCGCTGTGGTATTTACTTTTGTGGTCCGACATGGCTCCAGCACTCTTACAGACCTTCCCACACGGTCGCTGCAGGCCATCGTCCCCGAAGGTGATCAATTCACAGGTTTGTGGCCCGGAGTGTTCTCCTCTGATGTGATTGAACAGGGCTTGAACATTCTTGCAGAGCTTCCCGCATGGTCGCTGCCAACCATCGCTCCCAACCACGATCACTTTACAGACTCGTTGCCCTCTGTGGTATTTACTTTTATGGTCCGTCAAGGCTATAGAATTCTTACAGATCTTCCCGCACGTTCGCTGCTGGCCATCATCCCCAAACAAGATCACTTCACAGACTCGTTGCCCGCTGTGGTATTTACTTTTGTGGTCCGTCAAGGCTACAGAATTCTTACAGATCTTCCCGCATGGTCGCTGTTCGTCATCCTCCCCATATATGATCACTTCGCAGGTTTTTTGCCCGCTGTGGTATTTGTTTTTATGAGCCGTCAGGGCCCTGGCATTCTTGCAAAACTTTCCGCACGGCCGCTTCTGGCCATCCTTCCCGACTTCGGTCAGATCACAGACTTTTTGCCCGGTATGGTTGTCTTTGTGATTCCTCAGGACTCCAGGACTCTTAAAGGCCTTCCTGCATGGGTGCTGCTGGCCGTCCTTACCGGCCTCGATCACCTCACAATTTTTTTGATCACTGTCGGCTTTAGCTTGTGCTGCGCCTGTCCGGGAAAAATGAGGTTGGCTCTGATCCAATCGGGATGACCTAGAGGTGGTTTGTTGTGTTTCTGAATGTTTAAGCGTAAAGGCAATCTCGTCTTCTTTAAGAAGACGCTGCAGATCAAGTGACCCGTTAATGACCGAAAAATCTTCAGTAATGGCAAACAAATGCCCGAGCATTGGCACATCACTATCGAGTGACTCAGTAGCGCCAATGGCATTCTGGATTAAGTCTGTAAGGTCATCATCAATGCCATAAAATTGTGAGTCAGAATCGAATGGAAGCTGAATGTCAGAAAAATCATTGAATGTTTTGCAAAGAGGGTTTTGACCGGACTCCATAGCATTTGCAGGATCAAAATTCCTCATGCAACTTGAGCAGTGTCCGGTAGCCAGGTGAACGCATGAATTTTTCAGGGTATTCAGGGGCCATTCAGCGGGCTCACTGCTCTCGGACAAGGGGTGCAATTGACAAAATCCATGACAGGGATGAATGAAACAATTTAAACCCAAAGTGTGCAGGTGTTGCTGATCGCCTCCGTTTCCGCCGCTATAGTCATTATTCAGGGGTCTGATAATAGAGCTTATAGGCAGCAGGGTGGCTTTTGAGGCTGGCTGGCTGGATGATTCTGACGACTGGTATTGCGGTGAATTCTCTCCGGAACCAAACACTGCAGTGATGGTTGCAAACGGGTGATTCCCCTCTGTCATTATAGATGTCACCTGTTGTTCAATCGTGCCAAAAAGCCGTTTATCGGGATTCCAATAGTTTTTTAAAAACCAGACAACAGCGACAAGTACTTCTAAAGGAAGCCATAAATAAAGAGTTGCGATCCTGGGTCCCACTTTTGTGGTCACGAACAGTTCGTAAGCAATCAGCAGATTGCCAGCGTAAAGCCATTGCCACGAAATCGACTCAATGATGGTCTTTTCTATTCCATAATCATGTGACCTATGTCGTTTTTTATCAGTTACCAAATCTGGTTCTACGTAGTCGTTTATATAGGCAATATCTGACAGGTTGCCCGACAACGTACGCCAGTCATGTTTTATAGAAAAGTTTTGTTTTGGGGAACCTGTATCCTGTTCAAGCTCCACAATAAAACGTCTTGTTAACGATCCTGCCTGACAGATGACAGACAACGACAGTAGCAGTGACAGCAGTGCCGCAAAGGGTGAGTGCTTAATAATTCTATCTCTGCATTCCGGTTTACAGAGAGGAAGGATAGATCAAGAAAATAAACACGTTTTCTGTCAAAGCGCTCAAAAATCATACTCCTGTGCTCCCGGGGCGTTGACAGGTATCAGTCCGCCAGCTTCCGCCCTGCTAATCACACTTGTTCACTTTATCTGCTGGCGGACTGAGTTCATCGTCCTCGCCCGCAGCAGGCTTGCGTTTTCGATCTCTTCTTTTGTGATACGACAGGGTTTGAGTTTTTTTGCAGACCGCCCCGGACGACCATTGTTGGCCATGCTCGATTACGGTCAGGTTACAGTGTTGTTGGTTGCTATGGGCGCTTCTTTTGTGATACAACATGGCTCTGACATTCTTGCAGAGTTTCCCGCATGGTCGCTGCTGACCATCCTCCCCAACCACGATCACTTTACAGCTTTGTTGCCCGCTGTGGTATCTACTCTTGTGTTCCGACAAGGCTAAAGCACTCTTACAGACCTTCTTGCATGGTCGCTGCTGACCATCCTTCCCGAAAAGGATCACTTCACAGGTTTGTTGCCTGGAGTGTTCTCCTCTTTTGTGATCCGTCAGAGCAACACCACTCTTAAAGACCTTCCCGCATGGTCGCTGCTGGCCACCCTCCCCAAACATGATCACTTCACAGGTTTGTTGCCCTCTGTGGTATTTGCTTTTGTGATTCGACAGGGCTTTAGCATGTTTGCAGAGCTTCCCGCACGGCCGCCGCTGACCATCCTCCCCGAACACGATCACTTCACAGGTCTGTTGCACGCTATGGTATCTGCTTTTGTGATTCGACAAGGCTGAAGAATTCTTAAAGACCTCCCCGCATGGCCGCAACTGACCCTCCTCCCCAACCACGATCGCTTTACAGGTTTGTTGCCCACTGTGGTATTTATTTTTGTGGTCCTTTAGGGCTTTCGTATTCTTTTGGACCTTACCGCATGGTCGCTGCTGGCCATCTTCCCCGAACACAGTCACTTTACAGGTTTGTTGCCCTCTGTGGTATTCACTTTTGTGGCTCGACAGGGCTCCAGCATTCTTACAGACCTTCCCGCATGGTCGCTGCTGGCCATCCTGCCCAACCACAATCACCTCACAGGTTTTTTGCCCGGTGTGGCATGTGCCTTTGTGATTCGACAGGGCTATGACATTCTTGCAGAGCTGCCCGCATGGCCGCTGCTGACCATCCTCCCCGAACACGATCAATTTACAGGTTTGTTGCCCACTGTGGTATTTATTTTTGTGGTCCTTTAGGGCTTTCCTATTCTTTAGGGCCTTACCGCATGGTCGCTGCTGGCCGTCTTCCCCGAACACAGTCACTTTACAGGTTTGTTGCCCTCTGTGGTATTCACTTTTGTGGCTCGACAGGGCTCTAGCATTCTTACAGACCTTCCAGCATGGCCGCTGCTGGCCGTCCTCCCCGACCACGGTCAACTCACAGACTTTTTGACTACTGTCGGCTTTAGCTTGTACTGCGCCTGTTCGGGAAAGATGAGGTTGGCGATCCAATTGGGATAATTTGGAGGTGCTTTGAAGTGTCTCTGAAGGGTTAAGCGTAAAGGTAGGCTCGTCTTCTTTGAGAAGACGCTGTAAATCGGGTGACCCATTAACGATCGAAAAATCATCAGCATTGGAAGACAAATGCTCGAGCATTGGCACATCATCATCGAGTGACTCAGTAGCGTCAATGGCATTCTGGATTAAGCCTGTAAGGTGACCATCAATGTCATCAAATGGTGGTACAGACTCGAACGGGAGCTGAATGTCAGAAAGATCATGCAATGTATTGAAAAAAGGGTTTTGATGGGACTCCGAAGCATATGCAGGATCAAAATGTTTCATGCAACTTGAGCAGTGTCCAGTGGCCAGGTGAACACATGAGATTTTCAGGGTATTCAGGGGCCATTCAGTGGACTCGCTGCTCTCGAACAAGGGTTTCAATTGACAAAATCCATGACAGGGATGAATGAAACAATTTAAACCCAAAGTATGCAGCTGTTGCTGATCGCCTCCGTTTCCACCGCTATAGTCATTATTCCGGGGGCTGATAAAAGAGCTTATAGACGCCAGGGTGGCTTTTGAGGCTGGCTGGCCGGATGATTCTGACGACTGATATTGCGGTGAGTTCTCTGTGGAGCCAAACACTGCAGTGATGGTTGCAAACCGGTGATCCCCCTCTGTCATTATAGAGTTCACCTGTTGTTCAATCGTGCCAAACAGCCGTGTATCGGGATTCCAATAGTTTTTTAAAAACCAGGCAACAGCGACAAGCACTTCTAAAGGAAGCGATAAATAAGGGGTGGTGATCCTGGTTGCCACTTTTGTGGTCACGGTCAGTTCGTAAGCAATAAGTAGATTCGTAGCGCAAAGCCATTGCCACGAACTCGACTCAATGATGGTCTTTTCTATTCCATAACCAGGTGATCCATGTCGTTTTTTATAAGGTGGCAAACCTGGTTGTTCATAGTCGTTTATGTGGGCAATATCTGATGGGTTGCCCGACAACGTACGCCAGTCACGTTTTAAAGAAAAGTTTTGTTTTGAGGAGCCTGCATCCCGTTCAAGCTCGACAATAAAACGTCTTGTCAAGGATCCGGCCTGACAGATGACAGACAACGACAGTAGCAGTAACAGCGGTACCACAAAGAGCGAGTGCTTAATAATTCTATCTCTGCATTCCGGTTTACAGAGAGGAAGGATAGATCAAGAAAATAAGCATGTTTCTGTCAAAACGTTCAAAAATGATACTCCTGGCTGCAAAAGGTAAAACCGATAATGCCACTCGTTGGAGTACTCGTTCCATGACTGCTGTCAGCGACGTAAGTGAAGCCAGTTTTCGACGAATCTGGAAGGCAAATGGCTTCTTGCAGAGACGTTCAAATTCTCTTTCTTATCAGGTCGCTGATAACCTGGCCGAAAAGGCAGCTGCCAGGACGTTGACAGCTATCAGTCCGTCAACTTTTCCTGGTAATCACACTTACTCACTTTATCTGCTGGAGGACTTGTTTCATCGTCCTTGTCTACATCAGCAGGCTTGCGTTTTCGATCTCTTCTTTTGCGATCCGACAGGACTTGAGGTTTTCTGCAGACCGCCATGAACTGCCGTTGCCGGGCATCCTCGATTACGGTTAGATTACTGTTTTGTTGCACTCTATGCGCGTTTTTTTTGTGATACGACATGGCTCTGGCATTCTTGCAGACTTTCCCGCATGGCTGCTGCTGACCATCCGCCCCGACCACGGTCACTTTACAGGTTTGTTGCCCTCTGTGGTATTCACTTTTGTGGTTCGACAGGGCTCCAGCATTCTTACAGACCTTCCCGCATGGTCGCTGCTGACCATCCTCCCCAAAGATGATCACTGCACAGGTTTTTTGCCCGCTGTGGCATGTACTTTTGTGATATATCAGGACTTTAGCATTCTTGCAGAGCTTCCCGCATGGCCGCTGCTGACCATCCTCCCCGAACACGATCACTCTACAGGTTTGTTGCCCGCTGTGGTATTTACTTTTGTGGTCCCAGAAGGCTTTGATACTCTTAAGGACCTTACCGCATTGTCGCTGCTGGCCGTCCTCCCCAAAAATGATCACTTCGCAGATTTTTTGCCGGGAGTGTTCACTTCTTTTATGATTCGTGAGGGCTTTAGCATTCTTGCAGAGCTTCGCGCATGACCGCTGCTGACCATCCTCTGCGAACACGATCACTTCACAGGTTTGTTGCCCTCTGTGATATCTACTTTTGTGATCCGACAGGGCTTTGGCATTCTTGTAAAGCTTCCCGCATGGCCTTTGCTGGCCGTCCTCTCCGACTTCGGTCAGGACACAGACTTTTGGCCCGCTGTGGCATGTACTTTTGTGATCCGCCAGGGATCCAGCATTCTTGTAGACAATCCCACATGGCCGCTGCTGGCCGTCCTCCCCGACCACGGTCACCTCACAGACTTTTTGCCCGGTGTGGTATTTACTTTTGTGGTCCGACAAGGCAAAAGCACTCTTACAGACCTTCCGGCATGGTCGCTGCTGGCCATCCTCCCCAACAATGATCACTTCGCAGGTTTGTTGCCCGGAGTGTTTGCCTCTTTTATGATTCGACAGGGTTTTAGCATTCTTGCAGAGCTTCCCGCATGGCCGTTGCTGACCATCCTCCCCAACCACCATCACTTTGCAGGTTTGTTGCCTGCTGTGGTATTTACTTTTATGATTCGCCGAGGCTCCATCACTCTCAGAGACCTTCCCGCATGGCCGCTGCTGGCCATCCTCCCCGGCCACGGTCGACTCACAGGCTTCTTGAGCGCTGTCGGCTTTAGCCTTTGCTGCGCCTGTCCGGGAGCGATGAGGTTGGCTCTGATCCAATTGCGATGACTTAGAGGTGGTTTGTTGTATTTCTGAAGGGGTAAGCGTAAAGGCAAGCTCGTCTTCTTTGAGAAGACACGGTAGATCGAGTGACCCACTAATGACCGCAAAATCATCAGCAATGGTAGAAAAATGCCCGACCATTGACGCATTATCATTGAGTGAGCCGTTAGCTTCGATGGTATTCTGGACTGCGTTTGTCAGGTGGACGTCAATGCCATCAAATTGTGATTCAGAATCGAATGGGAGCTGAATGTCAGAAAGATCATTCAATGTCTTGAAAAGAGGGTTTTGACGAGACTCCGCAGCATATGCAGGATAAAAATGCCTCATGCAACTTGAGCAGTGTCCAGAAGCCAAGTGAACACATGAGCTTTCCGGGGTACTCAGTGGCCATTCAGCGGGCTTACTGCTATCGGATAGAGGGTGCAATTGACAAAAGCCATGACAGGGATGGATGAAACAATTTAAACCCAAAGTGTGCAGGTATTGCTGATGGCCTCCGTTACCGCCGTTATAGTCATTATACAGTAGGCTAATAAAAGAGCTTATAGTCGGCAGGGTGCCTTTTGGGGCTGGCTGGCTGGACGATTCCGACGACTGGAATTGTGGTGCGTTCTCTCCGGAGCCAGACATTGCGGTGATGGTTGCAAACGGATGGTCCCCCTGTGTCAACCTTGATGCCGCCTGTTGCTCAATCGGGCTAAACAGCTGTTTATTGGGGTTCCAATAGTTTTTTAAAAGACAAGCAACAGTGACAAGCACTTCTAAAGGAAGCCATAAATAAGTGGTGGCGATCATGGGCGCTACTTTTGTTGTCACGGCCAGTTCGTAAGCAATCTGCAGATTTGTAGCGTAAAGCCATTGCCACGAAATCGACTCAATGATGGTCTTTTCTATTCCATGATCATTTGCACTATGTCGTTTTTTATCAGATGGCAAATCTGGTTCTACATAGTCGTTTATGTGGGCAATATCTAATGGGTTGCCCGACAACGTATGCCAGTTACGTTTTATAGAAAAGTTTTGTTTTGGGGAGCCTGCATCCCGTTCAAGCTCCACAATAAAACGTCTTGTTAATGATCCTGCCTGACAGATGACAGACAACGACAGTAGCAGTAACAACAGTGCCGCAAAGAGTGAGTGCTTAATAATTATATCCCTGCATTCAGGTATACAGAGAGGAAGGATAGATCAAGAAAATAAACATGTTTTCTGTCAAAACGCTCAAACTCCTATGCCCCCGGCAGCCTGTCGGACTTAAGACTGCCCTACGCGGCAACTGCTCCTGCATTGCTCTGGCTCCTGTATCGATGCATTCGTGCGGTTGCGATAAATCGGTTTAAAAATCCCTGCTCCCTCGTCAAATAGCTTGCTATTCTCCTCGGAATCAGAAATTCTTATCCTCAATTTCTCACAATCCTTGCTTCGGACGCTTAAGTCCGACAGGCTGCTAGGAGCGGGCCGCTATTCGTGCTTCAATAGCCTTTTAATCATTAAGCCTGTGATATTGGAATCCAAGTATGAAAATACTGGTCATCGGTCAAACCGGCCAGGTCGGCCATGAAGTCTGTGAAAGACTGACAGAGAAAGGTATTCCCTGGTACGCACCGGACAGAAAGGAACTGGACTTGTCCAGACCCGATCAGATTCAGAGCTGTCTCAACCGCCACCAGCCAGATCTGGTCATCAATGCTGCAGCCTATAACAATCCGGTCAAGGCCGAGAATGAGCCTTCCCGCTGTTTCAGTATCAACAGAGACGCCGTTGCAGAATTGGCAGACTGCTGCCAGCGTCAGGGCATTATTCTTTTCCAGCTATCAAGTTACAGGGTATTTGACGGTACCAAGCAGGAACCATATAACGAAAAAGATCCCACCAACCCGATCGGTGTTCTAGGTAACAGCAGGCTTCAGGCGGAGCAACAAATCCGTGAACGGTGTGAGCGACATATTATTCTGCGCCTGTCGTGGATCATCAGTGAGCGTCGTCCCAACATGCTCAGAAGACTGACAGAGCAGATTCTGGTTAACAGTGAAGTGTATGTTACTCCGGATCAGCTGGGCTGCCCGACACCGGCTGACGATGCAGCCCGGATCATTATCGCCATGGTTCAACAACTCGATTGCGGCGCCCAGGCCTGGGGCACTTACCACTACTCCACCACTGAATCGGTTTCTGAAAGCAACTTCGCAGAAATTCTTATTGCTGAGGCTTCCCAGCATCGCGACCTGAGCGTCCGAAAGCTGATCATGGCCAACATCGAATCCAGGGAAGGCATCAAACCCCCCGCCAATGGCACCCTGTCTTCCAATAAGGTGCTGAACACTTTTGGCGTACATGCCCGCCCATGGAGAAGTGCTGTGGCCCGTATTGTTCGTGAAGTATGTGAGCTGAGATCTTATCCACCGTAAACGACGGGGGATAGAAAAATAGCACAAGAGGCTTGCCCTGCAAGCCGGGCTTGCTGGTTTCAAAGTTGGTAGACACCTACTACATCGGTTACAAGATCGTATCGTTCGATTTGAGCAAGAACATCCAGTAGGTTGTTAAAGGTAATCCGGCCTTTCATTCTTTTCCATTTTTTCATCATTGCCTTTGCCTTATCATCAAACCTGTCGTTTTCAGCATCAATATCTCTTAGATGTTTTTCACTAAGAACACCGGTATTTTTGGCAAATTTTTGCCAATCTATGCCCAGTTTAGAACCAATACTCAGGAGTTCATCCTCTGCTACGGTAGAATCCAAAGTTAGATGTGCGGTGGCGTATGCAACGGTTTGGGTTGACGGAACAGTTTCGGGATCTGATAGCTCATTAGATAGCTCATTAGATAGTTCTCTGGGAACCATACCAAAGATCAAAAACATACTATGTATAAATTTGTCTTTTTTTTCAGGCTCAGCAGCTTCCAGAAGCTTAACAAGCTGTTCGTTGGCTTTAATGCTAAAGTTTTCTAAAAGCTCAAGTTGCTCACTGGGTACACCTTCAGCAAAACTGACATGCTCAGGAAACATATCTCTTAAACGTTGTCCGTGCATTGATCTTATAAGAACCATTGCAGTAAACATAGCTTCAGCATTTATAAAATCTCCAGATTCATTGACAGTAACTCTTAACCCCATAGAACGAAGTGTTTCACTGGGAAATCTACCTAAATATTTCCTGTTATATCGAGTAATAAAAGAATGTTCACCACAACTCCCACAGCCCCACATAATAATTCCTGATAAGTTCTCATAATCCATATCCGTATCCGGAAGACCAAAACCATACTTAGCATAAACATCTCTGGCTAATTTATTTAACATTGCTATTGTTGTAAATCTTGATGGGACTTTTTCATCGTTTAGCCACAAACTCGCTTCAAAAAATATGTCAAAGATAAAATTAATTAATTCTGCTTTCTCTTTCTGATCTAATTCGGAATAAAAAACTTTACCCGGGTCATCAGAAGCCAAAAGATTATTAGTCGTCAAGTGGTCCAGCAATTCGCTTCTGAATTGTTTCCAACTGGTTTCGTTCTCAAACTCATCCCTGTTAACAGCAAGTGCTTTGACAATTCTTGTCACCTCAACAAAATCTTCAATTCCCTGGGATTTTGCCAATTCAGCGACTTCTGAAATAACGTGGTAAAGAGACATACTGCCATTTAAAAATTCAACCCATTTCGAATGAAATTTACTTAGCGCATTGTTATCTGATGCAAAACTTTGCGTTAAAAGTCTATATAGTTCCGGGAGCTTATAGTTATCATTAGTGCGAAAACAATCACGTCTCTGCCTTCCATTTGAATTCAACGTTTTGAACCATTCAAATACTTGGATTGCTGAAGGATCAGCCTCTTCTGTGCCTGACACAAGTTCTTCACTGTCTTGTCCTGTTGCAGCAGACAGCTCTTCAGTCGATTCCTGCTCAGCGACAATGTTTCCTGACCCAGGTACTTCCTTATCTTGTCCTGTTGCAGAGAGCTGCTCTTTAGTCGGTTCCTGCTCAAGTTCACTGGATTCACGATCCAGACATTCTTTGCATTTATCGAAGGCGAGTACAGGTTTATTACAAATCTGGCATAAACCATTGTCTGATGACCCACCTGACCCATCATCTCCATCACTATCACTTCCTCTGCGGCTGCCTTGACTTTGATGACCAGAATCTCGTTGAGACTGGGCGTAAGAGGGTGGTCCAACGTTGGCGGTTTGCTTTCCAGCCTGAGTAGTTCCTCCGGAATGGCCGATCCCTGTAGGCACGTAGCCCGGAAAAACGGACACGCTGAGTAATTGTTTGGGACTGAAAATGAGCGCTTGCTGAGCATAACGACGGTAGTCTTCTGTTTTTAGCGGTTGTGCCAGGTTACTGTTCAGGTAATGATCAAATACGGCCTCCGGATTATCGGGATTTCTGGACAATGCCAGAAAAAACCCTGAACTCCTTTCAAGATTTGCACCTCTTATTTTATCCCAAAGTTCCCGCGAAATAATGATTGCCTGCTCATTCCAACCCTGCTTTATTTTGAGCACAATCCGGGTATCCCAAATCTGTTTTTTTACGGCCTGCCCGTCAGTGCCGGGTATCAGTATCATTCTGCTGACATGCTCACTGGTCCATTCAAAGGAGTAAAGAGGGCCCATCCCACTGCCCGGCCTTTTTTTGAATAAATCGTCTAAATCATCGCTGCCGCCAACACCGCCACCACCAGAGCTTGTATAGGGTTTGTTGTTATCGGCAGTATCAGGAACTCCGGGTATGCCACTGAAACGGCTGCTGACGTCCGAATTACCAGGCCCATTTTTTACAGCTTTTTTATTGCGGTAAAAAATATCGACAAATGATGTTTTTTTGTCAGCTGACGTATTACTGCCTGATGACGAAGGTAAAGCAGCGCTTTCTGAAAAAATACCGCTGCATTCCGGTTCTATAACCCATCCATTCTCGTTATCTTCAATGGTCAAAACCAACGCTTGATGACCAGCCGGTAGACGCCATCTGACTGAGTACTCATGCTGCCAGCGACCACTGTCGGGTGTCGATGCAACCCGTATCACGCTTCCATTTTGTATATCTGGCATACCCTGACCCGTTACAGGCTTTTTAATGACCGGGGGGGTGGGATAATTTCCTGTCAACAATGCGGGGGGCGTCCTGAAACAAAAATTAAATTGATCGCCCGGTTGACTATCAAGGATGACATAAATCTGATTGTTCGCCAGTTCAGAAACTGTTTTAACGTTCTCGTCAACCGCCTTGCGATCATAAGTAAGAAGGAGGGGCGGTTTGTTATCTCTAAACGATAGTTTATTAATCTCCCCCGATGTCTCAGTGACTTTGGAGAAGCTTCCCCAACCTGACCATTTCAACAGGCTGCTATAAAAAGCACAGTGACCAGAAAGCGGCAAAATGACAGACAAGATGAATAAAAAAAATAGGCGAACCATAGTCAGAGACTTCGCATTTTTCATGATGGAATTTTCCAGAAGATTTTATTGTTAAGGCATAAAAGTAGACCTTAAATTTGAATTTTTTAAATTTATTTCTGAAGCTCTGGTGTGTGATGAGGCTCACCTTTATTTGCCTCGTTGAGAGGTAAATCCTGTTGAAAAGTCACTCTCAGGGCATTAACCTTGATGAGGGTACTCCCTTTTGCACCGGGAAAGAGTTTGAACCTTATGGAGCTGTTTCTTCAAGAAACAAAAACTTTCATTCACTGGCTGGATCAGGGTACTGCCTCTCTGATGCCTGGCGGTCAGATCAGTACGGGCAAAACCATTCTTATCAATAAAGTGCTTAACAGCCGCGACAACTTTACGGACACCTGTCCCCACTTTGACTTTGGTATCACCAATCCAAAGCAAGGTGAATTCTTCGCCATTGCCCTGGCAAGGATTATTCGGACGGCTCTGAAAGTAGAAGTACACTCGTTTCACCTTCAATATCAGTTTTACCCTATCCCCAAAGCAAGAAAAACAGAAAAGCAGAAACTAAAAGAGCTGAACTACAGGACACTCCAGTCAAAATCACGATCCATTGATATTAAAACATTAATGGAAATCCCCGAGACAGATTAATGAGTTCCTATTTAATACGCTCAAGGAGTTCGAAATGCCACGCCCACTCTATCCAGCAACCCTGACAGCCAAACACCAGCTCAGCCAGAACACCGTACAACTGGACTTCAGGGTAGAAGCCGGTTTTGACTATCAGCCCGGACAATTTGTGCAATTACACCTCTCCTTTAAGGGGCAGGACTACAAAAGAAGTTACAGCATTGCCAATTCACCCGAGTCTTTCCAAAGCTCTCAACAGCTTGAGATAGCCATCAGCTTTGTTAAAGGGGGGGTTGCCTCTTCTCTGTTCAGCGAAGCAGAACCGGGTCTGGAACTGTCCATCGGTGGGCCTTTCGGCGTGCTCACCGCGCCGGAACACTTTGATGGGCGAATCGTACTGGCCGGTACCGGTACAGGTCTTGCCCCATATCGGGCCATGATACCTGCTCTGAAAAAGCTGGTCGGTGAAGGCACCCGGATTCTGATTATGATGGGTGTAAGAGACAGGGCCGATATGATTTACGAGCAGGATTTTCGTGATCTTGCTGCCTTATCCGAATCCATAGAATACAGGGCCTGTTATAGCAGGGAAAAGTCACTGAATTCCTCCGCCAACGAATACCCGGGTTACCTTCAGAATCAGTTTCCACAACTGAATCTTTCTCCCGAAAAAGACCTGGTTTACCTGTGTGGCAACCCTGCCATGATTGACGATGCTTCCGCAGAACTGAAAGAGCTGGGCTTTGGACCAAGACAGGTCAAACGTGAAAAGTATGTCTTTTCAAGTTAATCCTTCTTGAGACTGAGCCGGCAGGCTTCCTGTTTAGTTCCTGAGAACCGTTCGTCATCTTTTACCTGCAGCACCAATAAGTTAATACACACTCACTTAAAACCTGTGTATGATGAAGCTGCACCCCATTGAAACACAACGACAATCGTCAAGATTCAATTGCGGGTGAAACAATATAAAAATAATAAAAAAGGTAACTCCATGTCGAAACGGCTACTCAAGCTGCTGGTTCTTCACCTGGCATTGTCTCTCTTCCCTCTCCATTCCTTCGCATCCATACAGCCACTGTTTCAGTTCGCTGCGGGATTGCTGAATAATGGAAAGTTTCCAGAGTCTGACCGCTACACTACCGATGATGATATTGTCATTCTGACCAATGATGGCATAGAACTGACCGCTAATATCTTTGTACCCACCCAACTCACCGGGTCTGCACCCGCTATCGTATTTATTAACAGTTGGGGGATGAATGAGTACCAGTACCTGCAACAGGCTGCAGCACTGGCTGAACGAGGATATATTGTTCTTAGCTATTCTACCCGGGGCTTTGGCGAGTCTACCGGACAAATTGACACGGCTGGTCCTAAAGACATTGCCGACTACAGCCAGGTCATTGACTTTCTACTGAATAACTACCCTGTAAAACCCAATGCTGTTGGTACTGCGGGTATCTCTTACGGCTCAGGTATCAGCCTGATCGGAGCCGCTCAAGACGAACGGGTTAAAGCCGTTGCCGCCATGAGCAGCTGGGGAAGCTTGCTGGAAGCACTCTACGGCAATCAAACCCCCAGACTGGCCTGGGGAGAACTGCTCACTTTGTTGTCTGACCTCCGAGGCACCCCGGATCCTATCATTGCTAAAAACTGGGACATCATTAAAAACCAGAAGCTGGATCAGTTACCTGCCGTTATCGAGTGGGCAGATGAAAGGTCCCCTATCAGCTACGTCGAGCAACTGAATCAGAATAATACTGCCGTCTATTTTGCCAAAGCTTATGGCGATAACCTTTTCCAGGCAAACTCTCTGCTTGAGATGTATAGCCAGCTAAGCACTGCCAAATATATGGATCTGCTGACCGGAACCCATGCAACGGCGGAGCTGCTGCCTCCGCTGTTGGGCATTGGTGAAGACAGAGTCTGGAACAATGTCTACCAATGGTTCGACCTTCATCTGAAGGGAGAAAGTAATGAACTGAGTCAGGCCAGTCCGTTGCAGATGAAAGTGAAGTTCGAAGACAGGTATGAAGGGTTCGACGATTTTCCAATAAAAGAAGCTTTGGCGCAGAAGTTCTATCTTCACCCAAGGTCTGCATTTGATAACGGCGATTTGGAAACCTATCCCTATAAACCACCGTTCTGGATATCAAAAGACAACACTATCAACTCCTGGACGGGTACTTTATTCAGTACCCAGATTCCTGTTCTTTCACAACTTCTGGAACAGCTTGAAGTCCCGGTCGTCACTAACATTTATGCCGCATCCGATTTCAGAGGCATTTATTTCAACACCGATAAGCTCCAGAAAGTCATGAAAATAAGAGGTAATCCGGTCGTTAACCTTGTCGTACAACCACATTATGACAAGGCACAACTGGTGGGCTATCTCTATGACATGGACAGTTTGGGCAATGCAAGATTGATCACCCACGGTGTATCAACCTTGCCTCAGGCCGAATCCGGACAAAAAATCGAAATGTCCTTCGAGCTGGTCACCACAGCTTACGATGTACCGGAAGGGCACCGAGTTGTGTTGGCTATAGATACTATGGACCCTCAGTATAAGAGACCTACAAGCGACAATTACTTTATTGATTTCGAGTTCAGTCGCCAGAAGCAATCAACACTCACGATTCCAGCCCTTCAGACAAACTGAACCTACACAATTTCTTCTTCTGAACATCACTGCCCGGAACCATTCCGGGCAGTTTCTATCAGGATATTCGAGGCTTGAGGATTTTCTCGTTAAAGTAAACTCTCTCTGCAGCCACCGCCGCACTGAACCAGATACTTCCTAACAGCAAACCTGCCAGAACATCTCCAAACCAGTGGGCTTCAAGCACAAGTCTGGAGAGTGCTACCATCAGGGCAATCATCATGGCACAACTGTATGCACTGAACTTAACAATGCCTCTCTTGGCAGCCACCAGGTATAAGGTCACCAGCAGCCAGACAAAGGTAGCTTGAGTTGTATGCCCGGAAGGGAAGGAAAACTGATCCAGACCATCAAAGTCAGCTGGTCTGGGTTTATCAATCCCCCACTTCATCAACCAGAGTGTTGCCTCCATACCCGCCAGACAAGCTGACATAATCAACAATTTTTTATAGCGCCTGCACCAGAGAAAGTAGACAGCGCACAACACCAGGGGCATCCAGAGAATAAGGGCACTTCCCAGCCAGGTCACCAGACCCGATATATATTCAACTATCGGTACAGAAATACTGGCAATAAACGAGTGCATCCTGGCATTGTGGTCATCAAACTGACCACTGACGTCCATTACAGTCAGAAGTAATAAGCTGATATGCGCCATCACAACGAAGCTCACCGGTAACAGCAGTATCAACTTTTTCCTGCAGAACCTGCGATCCAGAATCAGCCCCAGATAAGCAATCAGCAACGAAACAAGGGTTAAACCGACTAACAGATAATAAAAAGATTGCGGCACGTCCAGCTTCAGGGCAGCACCGGTCAGATAGCCCGGCATGGTGTAGGCTACCGCCCAGGGCGCCGTCGAGAGCAGGTTGATGATATAAAAACGCAGGGGAGACATATCCATCATCCCGGCAACGGCTGGAATCACCGGACGGATAGGGCCTATAAAACGCCCCAGAGCAACACTGAGGCCACCGTATCGTTCAAAAAAGCGTTCGCCTTTTTCCAGCCAACCGGGATGCGTTGAAAATGGCCAGCAATTCCGAATTCGACCATGTAAATGATGACCCACCTGAAAGCTGATACCATCTCCCAGGGCCGCGCCCACAAAAGCCCAGGCCAACATGGGCAAGGGTTCCATCAACCCACTGCCAGCCAGAACCCCAAGGGCAAACAGCAGGGCAACGCCAGGAATGAGAAAACCGATGGCCACCAGCGATTCTACAAATGCAGCCAATGCTATAATCGGGCCCAGCCAGTACCCGTGATGGTGAAGCCATTCATGTACTGCTACAAAGCTATCCGATTCCACAAAAAGCCTCTTTCAGAGTCATCATTTTTGGCCAGAAGCCGCTACTCTCCTGCAAAGCAAGAAGGCTTATAACCCTACCTGAATTCATTGATGTAAAATACTCCCATCATAGCCACAAGAAATACCACGCAATACAATATTGAGAGCAGAGCCATGACACCGGAACGTTACAAGAAATTTAAAGACCTTCTGGATCGACGCCAGCCCGACCTGACGGTACTTACCGATCAGGTTCATAAACCCCATAACCTGTCAGCTATTATCCGAACCTGCGATGCCGTGGGCATTCCCGATATTCATCTCAGCCAGCCAAAAATGGGCTATCGAAATTTCCGCGGCAGGACTGTTGGCAGCCACAAATATGTCAATGTTCATCATCACAGCAGTGTAGAAGAAGGTATATCACAACTGAAAGCCAGCGGCTTTAAAGTTTATGCTGCGCATTTTTCCGACACTGCAATCCCCTATTCAGAAGTTGATTACACTTCACCTGTAGCCGTTATGATGGGCGCTGAGAAAAAAGGGATCAGCACCAAGGCAGCAGAGCTTGCTGACCAACACATTATTATTCCCATGCAGGGTATTGTGGCTTCTTTCAACGTCTCGGTAGCAGCAGCGGTCATCCTGGTTGAAGCTCAAAGACAGCGTCTGTTGAAGGGAATGTATGATAAACCCAGCCTGCCTCCCGAAATCTACACCCCAACCCTGTTTCGCTGGGGATACCCCGAACTGGCTCGATATTGTGACCTGCGGGGGCTAAAATATCCGCAAATGGATGACAACGGGCAGCTTATAGACCCATCTTCCTGGTATACCCGGGTACGGACTGATACCTGAGTCCCCAGGCAGCTTCTGCCCATTGAAACCAGTCTCTTTCATTGAGCTGACATTGCTTGCCAAACATACCGTAAATGCCTTAGTTTCAAACATTGAAACTCCCCATAAGCAGTCCTTGTACTCATTATTCACTCTTACTTTAAAAACAGAGGCTTCATGATCCCCCGCATAGCTTCCCGCATCAGGCAACTCAACCGCACTGCCTCCTTGCCCTTGAGAGGATTACTGGCCGCGGCTGCATTCATACCTTCACTGGCTATGGCAGCAGATAGCGCGGTTTTCCTGCAATATCATCACGTCAGTGACAAGACCCCGGCTATCACCAGCATTACGCCAGAGATGTTCAGGCAACATCTGGATTACCTGGATAAGAATGACTTTAACGTAGCCCCCATAGAGGCCACCACCAAAGCCATACAAAATGGCAACTCAGTACCCGATAAAACGGTAGTGATCACTTTCGATGATGCTTATAAGAACATCTACGAAAATGCTTTCCCGATGCTGAAAGAAAAGGGCTGGCCTTTTACCATTTTTGTCAGCACCCAGCCAGTAGACAGTGGCTTTGGCAACTTCCTGACCTGGCAGCAGATTCAGGAGATGACCCGCTCAGGCGCGACCATCGCCAACCACACCGTCAACCACCCTCATATGCCGGAAAAGCAACCCGGAGAATCTGATCAGGCCTGGCTCAAGCGTTCCAGAAAAGAGATCACTGAAACCGAACAACGCATCAGGAAAGAAACCGGTCAGAATGTGAAAATGCTGGCCTGGCCTTTCGGTGAGACAGACCCGCAACTGAGAAAGATGATCAAGGAGATTGGCTATATTGGATTTGGTCAGCAGTCTGGTGCCGTTGGCCCATTGTCAGACTTTACCCGTCTGCCCCGCTTCCCTATGTCCGGAAGTTATTCCGATATGAGTGGTTTCAGAACCAAAGTTAACAGCAGACCCCTGCCAGTGACGCAACAGGAACCCGATACCGCCATCATCGATCCGAAAAACCTGACACCCTCTTTAACCCTTACTCTGGCGGATGGCAGCTATCAGAAACAGCAACTCAATTGTTATGTCTCCGGACAGGGCAAAGTAGAGCTGAAATGGCTCGATGAAAAGAAAACCCGATTCACAACTCAGGCAAAATCGCCACTGCCGGTTGGTCGCAGTCGCTATAACTGCACGGCGCCTTCGATGGATGGAAGTCATTATTACTGGTTTTCTCACCAATGGCTTCGCTTTACGGAAGATGGAAAAGCCATTGATTAGAGTCACGTAATCGGAGTTTACTGCCTTCTGACAGAGAGTGATTCAAATGCTTAATCCGATTCAGCCATTCTGATATAACTGAACGGCTGAAACGGGATTAAGTGAATATTAAAGTGAGTCTCTTGGTAATAGCAGCCTTTGAGGTCTTTTTTCTACAAACTCATTGAGTACTCTACATTTCATCATTCAAAAAAATGAATGACTGGGAGGCTGACCTAGAATAGCACCCGTCCAGGCGACCCCGTAGCGAGGACGACTGTATGGATGCAGGAGCTAGAGCAACAAAGGAGCAATTCCCGCGTAGGACAGTCTATTCTCGGTCAGGCTCCTAGTTTATATAGGATGGCGTGAGAGACTCTGAAACAGGTGTTTTTTGAAGCTTACACTGCCGAATACTGTCTTGAATTTCTTTTTGCTTACCACTCAGTATTTCACATAAGATATTCATCACAATTCGTGAAATATCAGATGTCGAGCTTATACAAGAAACAATTAAAAGTCGCATACCTTCGGAAATTTTACATCCGCTGAAAAGACATATTGCATCGTAAAGGTCCAAATTTTTAATGAGCTCCATCCACGACGGAGCTAATAGAATTTTACCTGCAGTGTCGACAGATGTTGAGTCAACAACTCCTCCCTCAATAAAAAACACAATTCCATCTTTCCTTTGGCCTGCAATAGACCACTGTTCTCCTGTCCATGGTTCAATATCACAATTATAAAATACTACAGATTGAACAAGATCAATTTCAAATCTATCAATTGGAGAATATGAAAGCAAACCAGATAATGGTACTCCCTTTATAATAAACCATTGGCTATCGTGGCGAATTATATCTTCCTGCAAACAATTTGATAACCCATCAACCCACACTGTTTCTGGAACAAAAGAGAAATCGATATGGCTAACTTTATCAGCTATATCATTAGTTACCAGCACTACAGCTCTTTTCATACCCTCTAGATCCTGAATTGCCTCAACAAGATTTACTTCTTCCGGACAACTTAAATAGTTTAAAATAATTAAAAGCGGCACATCATATTTGAAAACATCTTTTAAGTTAATTGCTACCACACCTTGCACATTTAAAAGAAAAAAAACTGTTACTGCAATAAAAATTTTTTCAATCAAGTTCATAGCATAACACTTATAAAAACATCTCAATTTTAAGGCTGCCCGCACTACTACATGGTATATTCTCAATAATATCTATCCCAGGTCTTACATTAATCCTCATTCCTTTGGTAATAGGCGAAGTGAATAATCTATGCATTCACGGTTCATAAACCTCGTTACAAAATCCAACTTTAAAAAAATACCAAAACTTCCTTCTGGTGCTGTATATAAAAAAAGAGTCCAACTGTATAACCAGTGAACTGAAATCTGATCGGAGAAAGTAGATTCAACAAAGAGCAACGAAAGTATCAATACAACTATTTTATTCATCATCGAACTCTCCAAAATTTTTTGTTTTTACAGCTACACGTATATAGCAGAATTGGTTTGACACACCTACTTATTTAAAAATTGTTTACATTTTTTCGGGGAAAGATCACCAGCAACGAATAAATCCCCTGCTCGCAGCATCAAATTTCATCAAACATTTTTTGGAGATTCAGCCGGAGAAATGCAATAACCGCAATCAACCACTGAAAGGCAATATGCCCGACCTGAAAGCGCCAGGATGAAAACCTCTAAAGGGGTCATTCAGGGCAATAGTACCACCCCGCTGGGCGACACCCGCAATGTGCTGGACTCAGTCATTATCTCAACAGACAGTGGCTTCCACAACAGGGCTAATCTTCAGAAGTCAATGGATCGGGGCATGAGTATTTCAAATGCTCACTCTGATTTAAACGCTCTGATATAACCGCAAAAGAATGAAATAAATATTAAATTGAGTCTCTTGGAGATAGAAGCCTTTGAGGTGGTTTTTCTACAGACTCGTCAGCTGACACAACAGGACAAAACCTCTGCAGCAAGAAAAACAAAGGACTAAACTATTGCATACTTACAAACGACCAAGTAATTATATTTCTGACAGACTGCTTATATTAGTATATTCTTAACAGTAAAATTCAAGTCAAATAGTTGAAAATACTATGAAAACTTTTACTACAGTTTTTATTTCATTTATATTAACTATTCCACCTCCTTTTGTCTTTGCGATCAAAATAAGTAAAGAAACTATAGAGCAAGGACGACAGATTATAGACGACATTGACAGCGAAGGAAGTCAATTTCTAGAACTGGCTGAAAGAGTTCAAGCCATCATAACAAGTTATGGCCCCCAGTCCGCTTTCATCATCATTCCTCACTTAGTACCCATGAACAAATCTATAGAGAGAATTGTATCATCGCTATCAATTAGACAAGCTTATTTAATCTCACTTAGAACAACAGTCGAGAATGATCCTGAATGGAAATTCAAGAAGGCTCTTAAGGCGAAGTCATTACCAACTGGAACGCCAGGACAATCAATAGCAATAGCTAGTTTGGGCAGCGTTGCTGACCGCTCAATGGGCGCAGGTATTTTAGCTTTTTTGCAAGAGCAGAACGATGAGCGCATAACCGAATTAGCCCAAAAGGTAGACAAAGATAGTTCTGAATTTATACAGAAAGCCTTATCATACCAGACATTAAACAACAGTCTAAAAGAATATATTGACCAAAACGGCATAGATGACGTATTAATGATTTGGAATTATCTGGAAGAAATAAATAAGCTATTGAATGAATTAATTACTCTTACAAAGTCTTTCCCAATCAGCTTTAAATTATTTTTAGAACAAGCTTTTACTCATTTCAGTAGTTCCTGATTTTAATAAGCTGATGGATAAACCAGCTTAATTGGGTAGCGGAGGTTTCTAAGCTCCTGCCCCCACATTTCTGCGGCATGCAGTTCTGCACCGGACGATTTATCGAGGATGGTGAAGCCTGATCCGTAAGTCTTTCAGAGAAACAAGCCCAAGGTTTGCAAGAACAGTGTCGCTTAAATCAGAGGGCCTTGAAATCGATGGCTCGCGCCTTTGCAGACAGACTGCCTCCGCATAATCCCTCGCGAGATTGCACTTGCGTTATGCTAGTGGTTATTATCGATGGCAATATCCGATGCTGGTTTACCCACGGGGGACTTGCACCCCATAAGTTCATGCCTATGCTGGGCGTACTACTTTCCTCTTATCTCCACTGGGTGTTAAGAGAGGTATCTTGGGAAACATTATGAACATTAAGCCCTGGCTGACAATCAGCCTGTTCTCTGCTGTCCTGCTGGCCGGATGCGACCTGTCCGGGAACAAAAGCCCTGAATTTCGTCCGGTTGAAATGACTCCAAGGTTGGAAGCTGCGAAAAATAAGGCTCTGGTTCTGTGTTCCGGATGCCATGGCCCAGACGGCATAGGCACTGCTGACATGAACCCTAATCTGGCCTGTCAGAAGAAAGTCTATATGGTGAAACAGCTGAATGATTATCGGAATGGACTGCGTGGCAATCATATACCCATGATCAACATCGCCAGGATGCTGACCGGGGAAGAGGTCGATGCCATCAGTGAATGGTACTCGCTGCAAAGATGCCCAATCGATACTTTTTAAGCACCCGATGTTAGCCAAACTGACCGAGCCGTCAGTGAACCCTCTATTCAACCTATGTCATACTGCCTGTCGTGAAAAACCAACCCGCTCATGGATTATCAAGGAGGTATGCCATGGCTTACGGAACAGAAACGAATTATTCAGCGCCACCTGCGCTTCAGGATCATGAGTTCACCGGTGGAATAAATGATCATCTGGCGAATCAAACTGCCAATGCCCTGGTTAAAACTGGAGGTATAGCTCTTGAGCAAGTGGGCGCCAGAGCCAAAAGAACCTTTATGGGGCTGTCTGTGAACAGTATCAAAACACTAACCTTCATAAAGGACAAGATCAAGTCCATTGGAACGTCCAGAGTCTGGAAAAGCATCAAGCAGTACTCTGTACGCATCAATGAAGCCTGGGGAACCTTCGCCCGATGGGGAATGGGTGGTGCATTGGCGGGAGGCATCCTCTTTGGATCAACCGTAGGTGCTGCCTTCAGCATGGGTCTGGGTAGTGCGGTTGGGCTTTATTACGCCACCAGCACCTGGTCAAACGTTGCCAGACAACAGGAACAGGCCGACCAGGATGCCGTCAAACTGCACAGGTATCAGGATCTGTTTGGAGATATTAAACCTGATGAGCCTTACAAGCTGACAGCAGAAAATTTTCACAATTAAGAGAACAATAGACTGCTTTTGGTATGGCGTGGCATTTTGCCAATGCCACGCCTTGTGCTTCAAAAGCGAGCTCTCGAAAGGCAATGATGAACTTTCTCCCCGTTGACTATCAGAACCATAAGATAAAACGGAGGAGATTATAAGAGGGCTCAGTGCCGCCTTTTTTTATAAGACTGCCTCGATCACCCGATCTTAAAAGAACCCGCTTTACTTTGACCGAATCCAACCGATCTACACTGAAGATAGGAAAACACACAAGCTAAGGAAGTCCCATGAACGATGATACCGTCAAAAAACTGGCCCTGATGATTGCTGCTAACTGTACCCGAAATTCTGTTCTGGAGGAGGCTGAAAAAACCAGGGCTATCTCAGAAGAACAGATGGCAAAGTTTAATCATCAGATGTCCAACCGCATCTATACCTTTCTGACCTACCTTCTTAATAAACCGGCAGAAGAATATTCGGTCATGATTGCAGAACTTTCAAAAAACTACCCTGAAGCCTGGGCACTGCCCGATCTGGATCAGAGCCTGATCAATGCGGTAGCGAAATCTTCTTTGCCATCTTTACCACATTGAGTCAAAAACTGATCTATGCTGAGGTGCTTTAACTGGGTCCATCAATGGTCATGAACTTCAGCTCCTATCAACGCTATAAGCTCCAGCTATCAGGGCTTTTACTGACACTCTTCCTGACAGCCAAGACTCTGGCTGCTGATCCGGCATTAAGCCAGCAGCAGCTTGATACACTGTCAGCTCTGCTCTCTGAAACGGGCACTCCCCACAAGAAAGAGTTTAACTCCATGGTCGAAGCCACTCAGCAGTGGCGGAGAAAACCCGGCCAAGAGCGCTGGGAAGTGGCAGACCTGAATTTTTCTGCCGAACAGAAAAAAAAGGTTAGGAAGTATCTGGCAGCCCTGGGCCTAATCAATCAGCTCAAGCCCAACAAGAAACAGTTTGATTACGCTCTGCTGCTGGGTGCAACAGCACCACGAATGAAAAGTCGTTTTCAGCATCTGATCACACTCTGGAAGGAAGGCGTTCGGTTCGACCGGATCATTTTTTTATCCGGAGAGCGCCCCATTAACGACGACATCGACATGACAGAAGAACTGGTTTCTGAAGTGATTGGTAAAGAGGCTTCCAGGGATAAAAAACAAAAAGCACGTCCTACAACAGAAAAAGAGGCTGCCAGAATGGTCTATATGTCCACTGAAATGCCTGATGACATGCAAAATATCCCTGTTGAATTCTTCTCATCAAGCCGCACCTGGCGGGTGGATAGATGGCAACGGGGCAACACAAGAGACAGTTTCAAAAGCTGGGCAAAAAGCAACCCCAGACCCGGCTCTGCCCTGATCGTTTCGAACCAGCCGCATCTTCTTTATCAGCAGGAGGTCATCCGGCAGGAATTACCCCAGGGCTTCATCACCGAGGGAACGGCCCAACAAGCAGATCCTGACAGTCAAATCATCATGACCCTGGATGCCTTGGCCCTCTGGCTTCACAACCTGCAAATCAGAACCGCTCAGAAAGCAGGCCAGCAGGCTGACAGGTTATAGTCTAAATCACTCTTCTGCCCGGCCGAAAAATTCTATTACGGCTTTAGTAAGTACCTGGCCAGTTGGTTTTGCATATTCTGGCGAGTGGATTTTTTCATCCTTCAAGGCGCAACGACGGGCGCGTAGCCATAGCTACGCAACCAGAGTTGGAACGCAGAAGGATGGAAAAAGCCGCCGTCCAGAATATGCGAAACCAACTGGTTAGGTACTTAATGTTTTAACACCTGCCTTTTCCCATTCTGACTGATTCCATGGAAGGACTCTATGCAGCAACATACCCCCACCTCTGACAGCACGCTTCTGGACCAAGGCACAGTCATTAACCCTCTGAAACTGTCGGGCTTAGCCACTTTAATGGACGAAGTCGGTATCTCTCACTCAAATTCCCTCGACTCTCTGATCTGTGCTTCGCAACAGTGGCGCAGACACCCCGGCCAGGAACGCTGGGAGATGCAGGATCTGCCCCTGACAGCAGACCAGCATCTGGCAGTTATGGGTCACCTTAAAGCACTCAACTTCGTTCAGGAGTTACTCCCATCCTCTACAAACTATGAATACTCCTTATTCCTGGGGGCAACGGTTCCCGGAATGGAGCGAAGACTTAATCATCTCGCCAGACTCTGGCTAGAGGGTGTTCGGTTTAACAAAATTGTTTTTCTGGTAGGACAACGTCCACTGAAAGAGGGTATCGATAATATTGACAGTCTTATTGCCAACAGTATTGGTGAACAGGCCCGGGGAAAAGGTGCCAGAACCGCCCGCCCCATCACAGAGACAGAAGGCGCCATGCAACTGTTTGCCACCATGAAACTTCCCGGGGAGATGAAAAAGCTGCCAGTAGAGTTTGTTGACTCTCCCAGAGTCTGGAAACAGAATCACTGGCAGAGAGCCAACACGCGGGACACCCTGATTGAGTGGATGAAAGCAGTACCGGCTCCCGGCAGGACACTGGTTGTTTCTGACCAGCCCCATGCCCACTATCAACTGGAAGTGGTGAAACAGGAGCTTCCTGAAGCCTTCCAGCCTGAAGTAACCGCTCAGACTGCGGATGAAGGAACCCGGATAATACTTTATCTGGACGCACTGGCTCTCTGGCTTCACAATCTGCAGTCGCGAATTAACTAGTTAATATACGACTCCCCCCACCCGGGCATCAGTGTCTGCTCGATGTCCAGCTGGCTTAATATCCTGGCCACCACAAAATCCACCAGATCTTCCATGGTTTCAGGTTTGTTATAAAATCCAGGTGAGGCAGGCAAAATGACTGCCCCCATTCGGGTCAACTTGAGCATATTCTCAAGGTGAATCTCCGAATACGGCGCTTCTCTGGGCACCAGAACCAGCTTTCTGCGCTCTTTTAAAGCCACATCCGCTGCTCTCTCAATCAGATTATTACTGGCTCCATAGGCTATAGACGACAATGTGCCCGAGCTGCAGGGGCAGACCACCATTTTACTGGCAGCACCACTGCCAGAGGCTACGGGCGACATCCATTCTTCATGGCCCAATAATTTGATCTGACCGGCTCTGGCTTTGCAGTAATCAATCAAGGCAGCCTCTGCTTCCCGGTCGCCGTCAGGCAGATGAAGAGAGGTTTCAGTTTCAATTACCACTTTTGCGGCTCTTGAAATCATGCAAAAAACCTCTGCCCCAGAAGCAACAAGACACTGCATCAACCTGAGTCCGTACTGGGCCCCGGAAGCCCCGGTAATAGCAAGAGTAATTCTCTCAGCCAATGTATTAACCTTTTTTTGACGCTGCTGCATTATTAAGTTTCACCAGCAGACGCTGATGAATTCCCTCAAAGCCACCATTACTCATGATGACCAGATGATCACCCTCCTCAGAAGTTTCAATCAGGTAGTCGATGATCTCTTCAGTAGACGACATTACACGGGTAGATACAGGACTTTTATCAATAAACCCATCCTGCAACCACTCGATATTTGTGGGCTGAAACCAGATGACTTCAGACGCATTCTTGACACAGTCCGACAAGGCACCGCCATGAATGCCCATTTTCATGGTATTGGAGCGTGGCTCGATTATCGCCCGAATACGGTCATTCTGATGCCGGGCACGTAAGCCATTCAAAGTGGTTTCAATCGCCGTAGGGTGATGGGCGAAGTCATCATACACTTTGATGCCTTCTATATCAGCCAGCAATTCCATTCTGCGTTTGACCCCCTTGAAGAGGCTTAGAGCTTCACAAGCCAGAGCAGGCAATACCCCAACGTGCCGGGCAGCGGCTATAGCCGCCAGACCGTTGGCAACGTTATGATCACCTGTCTGCGACCAGTTGACCTGGCCAACCACCTTGCCCTGATAGATGACATCAAAAACACTGCCATCCGCTTCAATCAGGTGGGTCGTCCACTCAACTCCCAACTGCTCCTGTTGCGACCAGCAACCCATCTCCAGAACCCGGTTCAGGGCTTCGCAGTTCGCCGGAGATATAATTCGGCCATCACCCGGTATCGTTCTGACCAGATGGTGAAACTGCTTCTGGATTGCGGCAAGGTTTTCGAAGATATCAGCGTGATCAAATTCAAGGTTATTCAGAATGGCTGTGCGGGGATGATAGTGGACAAACTTGGAACGTTTATCGAAGAAGGCCGTATCGTACTCATCCGCTTCGACCACAAAAAACGGGGTCTTCCCCATTCTTGCCGAAATACCAAAGTTAGCCGGGATGCCACCAATCAGAAAACCCGGCGACATGCCTGCATATTCCAGAATCCAGGCCAACATGCTGCCGGTTGTGGTTTTGCCGTGAGTACCAGCGGCTGCCATCACCCATTTGTCTTTCAGAATGTGCTCGGCAAAAAACTGGGGACCCGAGGTATAAGCAAGCCCCTTGTTCAAGACGTGCTCCACAATCGGGTTCCCCCGGCTCATGGCATTCCCTATCACGACCAGATCAGGCTCATCGTCCAGGTGTTCGATATGGTAGCCCTGCATCAGCTGAATACCCTCAGCTTCCAGCTGTGTGCTCATGGGGGGATAGACATGTTCATCGGAACCACTGACCCTGATACCAATATCCCTGGCCAGAAGGGCGAGGCTTCCCATAAATGTACCGCAGATTCCCAGAATATGTATGCGCATACCATCCTTACTCATCGTCGGTCGCTGGCGGCTCTTCAAGGCCGCAAACGGTTCTGAAAACGTATGGCCAATGAGAAGTCATTCTGGCCGTGGACTTAAGACTCTTTCCTTACCTTTTTACAGAAAAAATTCCGCTAAATAAACGGACAAACAGTCTTGTTTTAAGTATTATGCGAATCGAAACCCGCTAAACCATAGAACAACAGAAACATACAAAGCCAAGATTACTATTCAGCGAGAGCTACTCAGGATGTCAATCAAACATGCATTTTATGCACAGTCAGGGGGCGTAACAGCAGTTATCAATGCCAGTGCCTGCGCCGTTATCGAGACCGCACGTCGCTATCCGAACCAAATTGGTAAGGTCTATGCGGGTTATAACGGCATTCTGGGAGCGCTGAGGGAAGAACTGATCGACACCAGTCAGGAATCCCATGAGACCATCGGGGCGCTTCACCGGACCCCCGGAGGTGCATTTGGATCATGCCGTTATAAACTCAAATCCTTCGAAGAGAGTGAAGCAGAATACCGCCGACTGATTGAAGTGTTTCAGGCACACAATATCGGCTACTTCTTCTATAACGGCGGTAACGATTCCATGGATACGGCGCTGAAGGTGTCTCAGCTCAGTGAAAACATGGGTTACCCCATCACCTGCATTGGCATTCCCAAAACCATCGATAATGATCTGGCGGTAACCGACAACTGCCCCGGGTTTGGTTCAGCCGCCAAATACCTTGCAGTTTCCACCAAAGAGGCCAGCCATGATATTGCCTCCATGTGCGATACCTCAACGAAGGTGTTTGTCATGGAAGTGATGGGCCGCCATGCCGGCTGGCTGGCAGCGGCCGCCGGACTGGCAGCTCGTCAGAATGGAGATCCTCCTCATATTATTGTGTTCCCGGAAACGCCACTGAATAAAGAAAAGTTTCTGGCCAAGGTCAAGAAAACCGTCGATGAAGAAGGTTACTGTGTCATTGTGGCCTCTGAAGGCGCCAAATACGCTGATGGCAGCTTTGTATCTGCCTCAACCACGGTCATTGACTCTTTTGGTCATCACCAGCTCGGTGGTGTGGCACCGGCACTGTGCACCATGATCAAGCGGGAGCACGGCTTCAAATACCACTATGCGGTGGCAGACTACCTGCAGCGTTCAGCCAGACATATTGCCTCCAGAGTGGATGTTGAACAGGCTTATGCCGTGGGTAAAGCAGCGGTTGAACTGGCGGTCACTGGCAAAAATGCCGTAATGCCCTGTATCACCCGCGAGTCCAATGCACCCTACCGCTGGTCTATCGGTGAAGTACAGCTGGAAGAAGTGGCCAACTTCGAAAAGAAAATGCCCATGGAGTTCATTGATGAGGAAGGCTTTGGCATTACCCCGGTCTGCCGGGAATACCTTGAGCCGCTGATTGAAGGTGAAGAATACCCGCCTTACCTCAATGGTCTGCCAAGATTCGCCAAGCTGAGAAAAATCATGGTTGAGAAAAAACTCAACAACACTTTTGATAGCTGAATCGAACACGCTCGGACAGGAAATCATGATATGTGGTGACCTGTCCCATGACACTTCTCCAGACGCCAAAACCTATTCTCAGCTACCCCTTGCATTCTGTTGGAGCACTATGACAAGTTTCACAACGACAGGGAAAAACATCAGGCAGCCGGAACTGGTCTGAAGGGCAATCTATCGAAGTTGTGGCAAAGGTTCTGTGCTGCGTTGAGTCGGAGCCAACCCAAGCCTGAAGCCCCATCAGGCAAGCAAAACAGACACGACCTGCTAGTCTGTGGCATTGAGATTGAGGGCTCGGGATGGCCGTGGTGCACGCGGACTTTCATAAATCCTCATCGTCTGATGCAGCACAGAAGGATGTATCATGGTCACAGGCCTGCTAGTGTGAACCAGCATAACCCAGCCTCAGAAAAGCAAAAAGAAGTCGGTAGCGATTAATAATCTGACGCTCGCCTTTTGCTCTTAACTCGTTCCCACGCTTTGCCCTCGTTCTCACACTTTCAGAGGGTGTCGCAAAACTCCAACAACTCGTTCCCACGCTCTGAAGTCGTCATTCCCCCGAAGGCGGGAATCCAGCACCAACAGTGGGTCTCTGCCTTCACAGGGATGACAAGGCCAGGGAGGGCGCCGGGCAGTATGGTTCTGGTGGTGAGTCAGTGTGGATTCCCGCCTTCGCGGGAATGACGAGAATGAAGCCGTGAATGACGGGAGTCAACTCGTTCTCACGCTGAAGAGAGTTTTGCGACACCCTCTTTCAGGCCCTGTAGGTAACAGCGTGGGAATGCATAAGCCCCTTCAGTAAAAAACAATAATCGTTTTGATAGGTACACAAAGCTATCCACCCACCACCGAATGGCTCGTGATTACTCGCTTCGGCCTCGCCAAAGGATACCGCAGCGCTTCAAAGAATTTTCTCGGACTACACTTGGCCTCGCAAGATTGATTGCAGAATATTTAAACCAGGATGCAAGAATAAATGATCAAACACCCACTCCCTGCAGTGCTGCTGTTGCTGCTATCATTACCGGTCACCTGCCAGGCTCAAATGCTGACAAAACGCTATATTGTCGAGCTGCAACAGAATACAGGCTCTCAAGACAAAAGCTTTCCTATCCAACAGCATTATCCACACACATTGCCTAACGACCCTACAATCATTGCCAAAACAAACGACTATGCAGAGTCAAATTACCCGACAAATAACATACCATTTGGACCCGGCGGTTACGGACTAAAAACAGGCATTATTGAGTCGATTTCGTGGAATTTGCTTTACGCTTCCCATCTGCTGGTTGCCTACGAACTGACCCTGACGACCAAGGACACTTATCTAAACTCCAACATTTATTCATGGCTACCCTTTATCGTTATCGGACCGCTTTTAAACAGCTATTGGAATCCCGACTCCCCCATGTTTAACACGATTGGACAACAAGAATTGAGTCAGGATTATCCGTTTGTGATCAACACCATGACGCACAGCCCCGGAGACAACCCACAGCAAGGCCAGCCATCAACATCATCCGATCAGCAAGCCCCACAAGCCACTAACAAACGCATAGGCTATTTCACTCCTCTTCTGTATTCTAACTCTGGCAATGGTAACGAAGACCCTGAAAAAGACTCACACACTTTAGGTTTAATTTGTTTCGTCCATCCCTGTCGTGGCATTTGTCGATTCCGACCATCATCCGACAGTGAAGAGCTGGCTGAAGCAGATGAGGATTGCCCTATATGCTTTGAAAAATTTAGCAATGCGACTATTACTCCCTGTTGCTCGAAGCAAATTGACACACACTGTTTACGAAGGATGTTTCTGACCACTCCAAGTTGGTCAATGAAAACCTGCCCACTTTGCAGAGCAGACATGAATTTTTTAGCACAATCACCAGGTTTTGCTGTAAACGAACAGGCACACCATAACTTACCAACATGTGATGTGCTCATAACCGGCAGGGATGGCCAGCAGCGCCGATGCGGGAAAATCTGCAGAAACGTCAGAGCACTTTCGGCTCACAGGCGCAGATACCACTACGAACAAGAAACCTGTGACGTGACCATAATCAGGCAGGATGGCCAGCAACAGCCATGCGGAAAAGTCTGCAGGAATGCCAGAGAACTGAGGAGGCATCAAAGAATAGACCACTCCGGGCAACAAACCTGTGACTTGACCATAATCAGGCAGGATGGCCAGCCAGGGCCATGCGGGAAAGTCTGCAGAAATATCAGAGCCCTGACGAGGCACCGAGTAATGGACCACTCCGGACAACAAACCTGTGATGTGACCATAACCAGGCAGGATGGCCTGCCAAGACCATGCGGAAAAGTCTGCACGAATGTCAGAGCCATGCTGCATCACAAAAGAAGAAAGCACAGTGCCACGAACCGGTGACGCAACCGTGGCCGGAGGGGGACGGCCAGCAGCGACCCTGTGGGTCCCGGCGTGGGAACGCCTGAGCCCTTCTTATAAAAGACATAAGTCGCATAAAAGATACACAGGATCTATCACCGAATGGCTCCTGATTAGGCTCCCTCGGCTTGCCAGAGGATAGCGCAGTGCTGCAATGAATTTTTCTGGTCTACACTCGGTCTCGCAAGATTACTAGCAGAACATGTAAACCGGGATGTAAGAATAAATGAACAAACAGTCACTCTATATGACACTGCTTTTACTGCTGTCGCTATCTGCCATCTGCCATGCCCAACGATCGACACGACATTTTGTTGTCAAACTTGAACAGAATACAGGTTCTCCAGACAAAAGCTTTTCTATTCAACAGCATTACCAGAATACATTGCCGAACAACCCTTCAATCATTGCCAAAATAAACAACTATGAAGAGTCAGATGCCCCGGCCAATAACATACCACCCGGACCCGGCTGTTACGGACTAAAAACAGGCATTATTGAGTCGATTTCGTGGAATTTGCTTTACGCTTCCCATCTGCTGGTTGCATACGAACTGACCCTGACTAGCAAAGACGCCTATCTAAACTCCAACATTTATTCATGGCTACCCTTTATCGTTGTCGGCTCGCTTTTAAACAGCTATTGGAATCCCGACTCCCTCATGTTTAACACGATTGGACAACAAGAACTGAGTCAGGATTATCCGTTTTTGATCAACACCATGACGCTCAGCTCCGAAGATAACCAACAGCAAGGCCAGCTATCCGCATCATCCGGTCAGCAGGCCTCAGGAACAACCACCCGAGTTACGGGTTCTTTCACCAGCTCACTGGACTCATGCTCTGGCGAAGGTAACGGAGACCCTGAACAACACCAGCACACTTACGGTTTGGATTGTTACGTCGATTCCTGTAACGGCGTCTGTCGATTCCGACCACCGCCCGATAGCCAAGAGCTGGCTGAAGCAGGTGAGAATTGCCCTATATGCTTTGATAAATTTAGCAAGGCAATGGTTACTCCCTGTTGTTCGCAGAAAATTGACACACACTGTTTACGAAGGGTGTTTCTGAACGCTCCACGATGGTCAACAAAAACCTGCCCATTTTGCAGAGCAGACATGAATTTTTTAGCACGATCGCCGGATTTAGCATTAAGCGTAGAGACACAGCAAGACTTACCAGCTCATTATAACGAGCCCCCGGGTATCCGTTCCTCAAGAACAGCCTTTATCGCTCTCACTGAGAGAGCATTCGGGCCAAGAACCTCTAACGAGGCCGAAATCGGCGGGGATGGCCAGCAACGGCGATGCGGGAGGGTCTGCAAGAATGCCGAAGCCCTGTCATACTACAAAAGCAAATATCACACAGGGCAAAAAGCCTGCGAACTGTCCGTGATCAGCAGAGATGGCCAGTCGCGGCCATGCTTGAAGGTATGCAAAAATGTCCAAGCTCTGGCATACCACAAAGTCAAGTGCCACAGCAGACAGAAAACCCGTGACGTAACCGATGTCGGGAAGGATGGACAGCAACGTCCACGCGAGAAGGTCTGCAGAAAGACCAGAGCCCCGGTGGAGCACAAAAGAGAACATCGAAATCGCTAGCCTGATCAACGCGTTCCCTCGCTTTTAGGCCTTTTGGATCACAGCGTCGGAATGCACAGGCCCTTTCACTAAAAGACATTAATCGTCTAAAAAGATGCTCAAAGCCAACCATCTATCACAGAATGGCTCTTAATTTCACCCACCGGGCTCGCCAAAGAATGCCGAAGTGCTGCAATGAATTTTTCTGGTCTACACTTGGTCTCGCAAGATTACTTGCAGAACATGTAAACCGGGATGTAAGAATAAATGAACAAACAGTCACTCTATATGACACTGCTTTTGCTGCTGTCACTGTCTGCCATCTGCCATGCCCAACGATCGACACAACATTTTGTTGTCAAACTTGAACAGAATACAGGTTCTCCAGACAAAAGCTTTTCTATCCAACAGCATTACCAGAATACATTGCCGAACAACCCTTCAATCATTGCCAAAATAAACAACTATGCAGGGTCAGATGCCCCGGCAAATAACATACCACCCCGACCCGGCGGTTACGGACTAAAAACAGGCATTATTGAGTCGATTTCGTGGAATTTGCTTTACGCTTCCCATCTGCTGGTTGCCTACGAACTGACCCTGACGACCAAGGACACTTATCTAAACTCCAACATTTATTCATGGCTACCCTTTATCGTTGTCGGATCGCTTTTAAGCAGCTATTGGAATCCCGACTCCCCCATGTTTAACACGATTGGACAACAAGAATTGAGTCAGGATTATCCGTTTGTGATCAACACCATGACGCACAGCTTCGGAAATAACCCACAACAAGGCCAGCCATCTGCATCATCCGGTCAGCAGACCACGGGAACAACCACCCAACTTGCAGGTACTCACATCAGCCCTCTGGATTCCGGCGCTGGCGACGGTAACGGAGACCCTGAACAACATCGACATACTTACGGTTTAAATTGTTTCGTCGATTCCTGTAATGGCGTTTGTCGATTCCGACCACCATCCGATAGCAGAGAGCCAGCTGAAGCAGACGAGGAGTGCCCTATATGCTATGAAAAGTTTAGCGATACAATGGTTACTCCCTGTTGTTCGCAGAAAATTGACACGCACTGTTTACAAAGGACGTTTCAGAACGCTCCAAGATGGTCAATGAAAACCTGCCCACTTTGCAGAGCAAACATGAATTTGTTAGCACAATCGCCGGATTTTGCTGTAAGCGAAGAGGGACAGCAGGACTTACCAGATCTTTATAACCAACCCTGGGGTTTTCGTTTGGCCCCTTTCGTTTTCACCGGGATAGCAGACAGTCTAACATGTGACAATGTCATAGTTGGCGAGGATGGCCAGCCACGACCATGCGGGAGGCACTGCAGGAATAGAAGAGCCTTGGCAGAACACGTAAGAGAGTACCACTCTGGGCAACAAACCTGTGAACTGACCGTGATCGGCGAGAATGGCCAGCAAAGGCCATGCAGCAGGATCTTCCGGAGTGCCAGAACCCTGAGTTTTCACAAGAGGATACACCACCGACGGCAATGAACCTGTGACACGACCACGCCCTGGGCGCGCAGCAGCCAGCGATAGAGTTTTTTTAACAGAAGGTCTTTGATAGAAAACACGCTTGTTTTCCTGGTCTACACTTCTTCGCTTTAAATCAGAATGTAAGAAAAAAGTGATTATAAACCCAATTTTTACGGCCCTGCTGTTACTCTTGTTGTTATCTGTCACCTGCCGGGCTCAAGCATTAACAGAACGTTATATTGTCGAGCTTCAACAAAATACAGATTCTCCAGACAAAAGCTTTTCTATCGAGCAGCTTGCCCAGAGTAGATTGCCGGGCGACCCTTCAATCATTGCCAAAATAAATAACTATGAAGGGTCAGATTCCCCAGCAAATAACATACCACCCGGACCCGGCGGTTACTTGTTAAAAACGACCATTATTGAGTCGATTTCGTGGCATCTGCTCTACGCTACCAACCTGCTGTTTGTTTACGAACTGATCCTGACCAGCCACATCACCTCACAAGGCTCCAAAACTTATTCGCAGCTACCTTTAGAAGCGTTTATCGCCGTCGGCTCGCTTTTAAACAGCTATTGGAACCCCGACTCGCCGATGTTCAACCCGATTGGACAACAAGAGTCGAATAAAGATTATCCGTTTGTGATCAACACTATGACACTCAGCCCCGGAGATAACCAACAACAAGGCCAACCGTCAGAATCATCCACCCAGCAAGCCTCAGGGACAACGTCACGGCTTAGAGGCACTATCAGCAGCCGCCAGCATTCTGACTCTGGTGGCGGTGACGAAGAACCTCAACATCACCGGCATACTCTGGGTTTAAATTGTTTCACAGACAACTGTAATGGCGTTTGTAAATTCCGACAATCTGGAGCAAGACCAAAAACAAGGTCAAGGCTCTATAAGGACTCAGATCCACAGAGCTTACCTTCTGAAAAAGTCGGGTTCTCCTTTTCGCTTACTCAGACAACTTCACCTTCCCCGGCAGGGTCTTCAGAAACACAACCAACAACAGCACAAACGACGGAATTATCCCAACCGGGTCAGAGCCAGGCTCATCTTTCCCAAACAGACACAGTAAAAGCTCCGTCAGTTTTCCGAAAAGGATACTTCAGCAGTCAAAAAACCTGTGACATGCCCACGAAACGGACGAGAAGCCGACTGAGACCATGGGGGAGAGTCTGTAAGAGTTCTCACTCCTTGTCGGTGCAAATAAGTGAGCATCACAGCCGCAGGGAAAGCCCGCAGGAAGCCCTGGCCAGTATAACGCCCCCGCCCGTATCGAGGCTGTGGAAAAAATTCTGCGCTGCTTTGGGTCGGAACCAACCTGATTTTCCCCAAACAGGCACCGTAAAAGCTCCGTCAGGTAACCAAAAAAGATACAGGACCGGATCGGAAACCTGTGACTTACCCGTAGATCAACGTCCGAGGCCATGCAGACGTCTTTGCAAGAATGCTCGTCAGCTGAACAAGCAAGCAAGAATAGCGCACCTTCGGATGCCTGTTGGTGCAAACCGGGGACTCAGTCCTCCTGAAGTAAATCAAAATCATCCAACCCCAAAAAGAGGAAGAGGATAGGGGTTAATACATGGCTCAGTTTTGCTCGCTACTTTTACGACACTCGGGCCACCAAACGATACAGCCATGTTTCAAAGAATTATTAACAGGCTGTCTGTGACAGGAAAACACGACAATTTTCTTGGTCTACACTTCTTCCTCCCATCAAACCAGGATGTAAGAATAAAATGATTAAGAAGCCTCTATTTGCGGCACTGCTGTTGTTGTCTGTCACCTGCCGGGCTCAGGTATTAACAGAACGTTATATTGTTGAGATTCAACAAAATACTGGCTCTCCAGACGAAAGCTTTTCTATCAAACAGCATGATCTGCATAAATTACTGCTCCCCCCTGCAACCATTGCTAACACCAACGGCCATCCAGTCCGGGATTTCCCGGTAAATGACACGGCATTTGGGCTCAGCGTTCACGGGCTGAAAACGGTCATTATTGAGTCGATTTCGTGGCATTTGCTTTACAGCACGCCTCTGCTGGTTGCTTACGAACTGTTCCTGACTACCCACGACACCTCTCAAAGCCCCAAAATTTATTCGCGACTAGCTGTGGAAGCGTTTATCGCTGTCGGCTGGCTTTTAAACAGTTATTGGAACCCCGACTCATCGATGTTTAACACGATTGGAGAACTGCAGGCGAGTCAGGATTATCCGTTCGCGATCAACACTATGATGCTCAGCCCCGCAGATAACCAACAGCATGACCTGCGGTCAAAATCATCCAGCCAGCAAGCTTCAGGGACGGGCACCCGGCTTATGGGCACTTTCACCAGCCACGAGCATTATGCCTCTTGCGGCCGTAAAAGAGACCCTGAACTAAACCAACACACTTTTGGTTTAAATTGTTTCGCAGATGACTGTAATGGCGTTTGTCAATTCCGACAGGCAGGAGCAAGACCGGGAAAGAGGTCAAGGCTCAATAAGGACTTCGACCGACAGCCCCCTTGCAATGAGTTACCGTCACCCTTCCCGCCAGGAACTTCAGAAACACAAGAAATAACAACACATACTACAAAATCATCCCAATTGGGTCAGAGCCAACCTCATTTTTCCAAAACAGGCACAATACAAACCCTGTCAGAAGACCAAGGTCTAACGGATTATGACCCTCCGTCGGATGACGATCCCCTGTCCGATGACGACCTCATTTCAGATGACGATCCTCTGCCCGATGACGACCCCATTTCGAATGATGATCCCCTTTCAGATGAAGAACCTCTGTCGGATGATGATGAACCCCTGTCGGATGATGATGAACCCCTGTCGGATGACGAGAGCGATTACTTCATTGAACCACCAACCTGTGACATAGTATTGGGCAGGAGGGACGGCCAGTGGGAGATATGCGGGAAGGTCTGCGAGCCTTTTGAATCCCTGTCGGAACACAAAAGCACTCACCGAAGACGCCAGCCTTTTGATATGGACGAGTAGGATAACCTCAGTCCTAATATGACACCTACTCTATCGAGACTCTCTTTTTTCATAAGGTGGTCTACCCTTCTTCTCTGTAAACAGGAATGCAAGTATAGAATCATTAATCACTCACTCGTTACAGCACAGCTATTGCTGCTACTGTTGTCTCTAATCTGCCAGGCCGAACCGTGGACAGGACGTTTTACCGTTGAACTTGAACAGAATGAATACTTTCCAAACCAAAGCTTTTCTATAAAGTGTGGCCAGCCTGCAGTGTCCGGAAAGCCATCAGGCATTGCCAGCGCAGACGCCTGTTTCGGATCAGCTTCGCCGTCTGATGACAAACGACACAAACCTGAGTGTAACGGGATAACAACGATCCTTATCGATTCGATTTCGTCGCAATGGTTTTATTCTACTAACCTGCTGGTTGCTTACGAACTGACCCTGACCACTAAAGATGCCGCTCTGAGTGCTAACCCCTATTCATGGCTACCTTTAGAAACGTTTGTCGCTGTCGGCTGGCTTTTAAAAAGTTATTGGAGCCCCGGTTCACCCCTGTTAAACACGATGGAACAACAGGGGCCATCTATGTTGTCACAGGTAGATAACGGGTTTTCAGTCATTACTGTGATGTTTAACTCTGGACATAACCAACAACAAGGCCAACCATCAGAATCATCCCGCCAACAAGCCCCTGCAGCCAACAACCAGCCCACTGGCTCTTTCGCAAGGCCACTGCATTCCGACTTTGGCGGCGGTAGCCAGAGCCCTGAACAAAACCAGCATACTTTGAGTTTAAATTGTTTCGTCCATCCCTGTTATGGCGTTTGTAAATTCCGACAAACATCCGAAAGCGCCGAGGCTGCTGAATGGCAGCTGAACATCCTGGAAAGTTTGACAAGCTACACTGAAAAAACACCCAAACAAAGCTCATGCCCTCATTTGGCCGGTGGATACTGCTTTAGTTGCATGGATCATTTTGATCCTGTAGATCCGGAACAAACCAAGCCTTTCAAAACAATTAATGATCTTGCTGACGTTCAATTCCAATGCAATTCTGGTCAACTATTTCAAGCGTATGGCTCTGATAGCAACCCAGACAATAGCTGCGATACAATAAGATCAATGAGCACAGTAGCAGTCTGCATAAAGCCCCCTGCCGAGTCACTCAACCTTCAAAGTCTTTCCGAAGAAGCGGGGATTCCCTATACGGTGAACCAGACAGGCATACCACAAGAGAGGGTAACGCCTGAGAACGCTCTATCCGGAATAACACATTGCTATCAAGCCCTCTCCTGTGACGTCAAAATGGTCGGGGAAGATGGGCAGCGGCTATGCGGGAGGCTTTTCAAGAATGCTCAAACCCTGTCAAATCACAAAAATAGATGCCACACCGGACAAAAAAGCTGTACTGCAACTATCGTCGGTAATGATGGCCTGCAACAGCCATGCGGGAGGCTATTCAAAAATGTTCAAGCTCTGTCAACTCACAAACAGAGATACCATACCGGACAAAAAAACTGTAATAAAACTGTCGTCGGGAATGATGGCAATCAGCATCCATGCGGGATGGCCTTCAAGAATGCTCAAGCCCTGGCGGATCACAAAAGACTAGTGCATACCGGACAACGAATTTGTAACGTAATCCTGGTCAGGGAGGATGGCCTGCAGCAACCATGCGGAAGGGTCTGCAAGAATTCCAGAGCCCTGTCGGATCATAGAAGCGTATACCACACCAGCCAAAGAGCCTGCAGTATCATAGTGTTCGGAGAAGATGGCCTTCAGCGGCCATGCGGAAAGCTCTGCAGGAATAATAAATCTCTGTCAGATCACAAAAGAAGTGTCCATAGCGGGCAAAAAACCTGTGATGTGATAGAAATCGGAGAAGATGGACGGTCGTCGCCATGCGGAAAAATTTGCACGAGTGCCAAAACCCTGGAGGATCACAGAAGAAAACATCGAAAACGCAAGCCTGCCAGTGTGGTCCGGAACAAACCTCAGACCTCAAAAAGTTATATTGAATAAGTAAAAATCTGATCTACCTCCCGCCCTTTCGAGGCTCTTGCAAAACTCTGGTTCCCATGCTCAGGAGGGTGGTCTACTCTTCCTCACTGTACACCAGAAAGCAAGGATAGAATTATTACTCACTCACTCTTTGCGACACCTCTGCTACTTATGCTGATGTTGCCTGTCGTCTGCCAGGCCGAAGCGTCAACAAGACGTTTTATTTTCGAGCTTGCACAGGATGCAAGCTCTTCAAACCAGATTTTTTCTATACAGCGTGAACTGCCTGTATTACCGATCAAAAGGTTAGACATTGTCGATACAAACGACTACACATGGTCAGATTTACCATCGAATGAAAAACGACAGAGACATGACGATTACGGGTTTAAAGCGACCACCATTGAATCGTTTTCATGGCAATGGCTTTACACCACGAATCTGCTGGCTGCTTATGGACTGATCCTGGCCAGAAAGGATAACCCTTTACCTTATTCATGGGTACTGGTGGAATCGGTTATCGCTGTTGGATGGCTTTTAAAGAGCTATTGGAACTCGTATTCACCACTGTTTAACCCAATTGGACAAAAAGAGGCAAGTCAGGAATACACCTTTACGATCATCACTATGATGTCCGGCTCTGAACACGCGCAACATCAGGGCCAACCTTCAGAATCATCGGGGCAGCAAGCTCCACAGGTCACCACTCATCCTATAGGTTATTTCACTGCTTCTCTTAATTCTGAGTTTGGCGACGGTAACCAGGAGCCTCAAGAAGACTTACATACTTTGGGTTTACATTGTTTCGTCCGCCCCTGTCGTGGCGTTTGTACATTGCGACCATCATCCCTTGTTAGTGAGCCCGCTGAATCGCCGCTGAACTCCATAGAAAGTTCGACAGGCGACCAGAAATTCTCAATAACAGCAGAAGCTGTCTCTACAATTGACCCTGCCTGGCCACTCGATGATGGTGACTTGATTATAATCAATGGGCTACTCAATCTTCGTGATCAAAGTCCTTTCAAAGGAACCGTTACTTCCCGTGCGCTCACTCATTGCCAACAAGCCCTCTCGAATCGAAAAGACAACACCGGACAGTATACCTGTGACGCCACCGTGGTCGCTGAGGATGATCAGCAGCGACCATGCGGAAAGGTTTCCAAGAATGCATCATCTCTAGCGGTTCACAAAAGCAAATACCACACAGGGCAACAAACCTGTGCCGAAAAAGTGTTCCGGGAGGATGGCCAGCTGCAGTCATGCGGGAAGGTCTTCAAGAATGCTCGTGCCTTGTGGAATCACAAAGAAAGATGCCACACCGGACAGCAAGCTTGTGACATGATCGAAGTCGGGGAAGATGGTCAGCAGCGGCCATGCGGGAAGGTCTGCAAGAATTCTCAAGCTCTGTCGAATCACAAATACAATTACCACAGCGGGCAACAAATCTGCAATGTAAAAATACTCAAAGAGGATGGCCAACAGCGGCTATGCGGGAAGATCTGCAAGAATGTCCAAGTCCTTTCGGATCATAAAAGAAGAGCCCACACCGGTAAACAAACATGTGACTTGATCATGATCAGGGAGGATGGTCAACCGCGGCCGTGCGGAACAGTCTGCAGGAGTTCCAGAAATCTGACGGATCACAAAAGAAGAAAGCACACCGGGCAACAAACCTGTAACCTAATAGTATTCGGGAAGGGACGTCGGCAGGGGCCATGCGGAAAGGTCTGCAAGGGTGTTCAAGCCCTATCGGATCACAAAAGAGTACATCGAAAGCGCAAGCCTGCGGACGTGGACCAGAACGATAACCTCGGTCCTCAAGAAAAAAATAAATCACTAATGCTCTGAATCCGCCCTTTCATGTAGTGATCTATCCTTTCTCTCTGAAGACCAGAAGGCAGGGATAGAACTATTAAACACTCACTCTTTTCAGCGCTGCTATTGCACATACTGTCGTTATCTGTCGTTTGTCAGACAGGACTATATACAGGACATCACATTGTAAAGTTTCAAAAAAATACAGATTCCCCTAATCAGAGCTTTTCTGTAAAGCCTGACCTGAATAGATTCCAGGGAACCTCTTCAGTCATTTCCCATATAAACGGCTATACAGAATCCGATTGGCCGCCTGACAACAAACGACAAAACTCGTTCAGTCACAAGATAAAAACGAACCTTATTCATTCGATTTCATGGCAGTTGCTTTCCACCATTCACTTGCTGTTCGCTTACCAACTGATCCTGACCACCAAAGACGCCTCACCAGGCCCGGCCCCTCTTTCATGGCTTCCCTCAGAACTGATTATCGATGTCGGTTGGCTTTTAAAAGGCTGCTGGAAACCCGATTTAGCAATTTTTAACCCAATGGAACAACTTAATCTGATCGAACGACAAGAGGCGAGTCAGGATCACACATTTACGGCTATTACCCTGATGTTTAGCTCTGGACATAGCCCGCAACAATACCCTCCATCAGCATCATACGGCCAACAAGTCCCACAAGTCACTACCCGGACTACCGGCTCTTTTCCCTCCTCTCAGTATTCTGGCTCTGGCAGCGGTGGGGAAGATCCTGAACAACACCGGCATACTTTGGGCTTAAATTGTTTCATCTATCCCTGTCATGGCTTTTGTCAATTTCGATCATCATTCGATAACCGGGGGTCAGATGAATGGCCTCTGAATTCCGTAGAAAGATCATGCCCCCATCTGGCTAACGGATATTGCTTTAGTTGCATGGATCGTTTTGATTCTGAAAACGCTACACATTCCCGACAAAGCTTATCTTTCGGAACATTGAATGATTCCACTCATCGCCAACACGACTCTGATCATCTATCTGTACCAAAGGACTATGACATTGACAGCAATCCAGCCAATAGCTGCAACCCTTCAGAATCAGAGAGTAAAGTGGGCAGCAAAACAACTTACCCTGCTGTACAACAAACCTGCGACGTGACTGTAGTCGGAAAATATGGCCAGCTAAATCAGTACAGGAAGGCCCGCAAAAATGCTCAAAATCTGTTATCCCACAAAAGGAACATCCACAGCGGGCAAAGAACCTGTTTCATGACAGTGGTCGGGGAAGACGGCCAACAGCGGTCATGCGGCAAGGTCTGCAGAAATGCTCAATCTCTTTCAACTCACAGAAGCAGATATCATTCCGGGCAAAAAACCTGCGGACTGACTACGTACGGGGAGGATGGCCAGCAGCGGCCATGCGGGATGATCTGCAAGAATATGCAGGCCCTCATTGTTCACAAAAACAACTGCCACACCGAGCGAAAAATCTGCAACGTAACAGTGGTCGGGAAGGATGGCCAAAAACAGCCATGCGGGAGGGTCTGCAGTACTGCCCAATCTCTGTGGGGTCATAAGAGCAGATACCATACCGGGCAAAAAACCTGTGAAGAGATCGTGGTCCGAGAGGATGGTCAGCAGAAGCCATGTGGGAAAGTCTGCAGGAATACTCAAGCCCAGTTGGATCACAAAAAAAATGTCCACACCGGACCAAAAATCTGTGATGTGACCGTGAACTGGAAAGATGGTCAGCAGCAGCCATGCAGGAAAGTCTGCAAGAATGTTCAAGCCCTGGTGGACCACAAAAGAAAAGTCCATACCAGACAACAAACCTGTAACATGACAGTGATCGGAAAGAATGGTCTGCAGCAGCCATGTGGAAAAGTATCCAGAAATGCCATGGCTCTGTCGATACACAAAAGCAAATTCCACAGCGGGCAAAAAACCTGTGAAGTAACCATAGTCGGGGAAGATGACCAACCGCGACCATGCAGGACGGTCTGCAAAAATGCAAGCGCCCTCTCATATCACAAAATCAAAGTCCATAGTGGGCAAAAAGTCTGTCATGCGATGCTGGTCGGAAAAGATGATCCACAACAACCATGTGGAAAGATGGGCAGGAATACCAGAGCGCTGACTGATAACAAAAGAGCACATCGAAAACGCAAGCCTGATAGCACATAACTTCAAACCTTAATCTAAACAACACCTTTATGAGGAAGACACAAAAACAATCCTATTTTCTTGATATATCCTTCGTCTCTGTCAGTCATAAGGCAAGGCTAGAATTATCAAACACTTACTCTTTACGACACTGTTGTTGGCGCTTTTGTTGTCTGTTATTTGTCAAGCCGATGCGTTGACAAGACGTTTTATTGTCGAACTCGGACAGGATGCAGGCTTGCCAAATCAGAACTTTTCTATAAATTCTGACCGGCAGACATTGTCTGGCAACCCGACAGACATTGATCTTGAAAACGGCTACGCAGCCTCAGATTCGCCGCCTGATGACAAACGACACAGATCTTATAGTTACAGAGTAAAAACGCCACTTACTGAGTCGATTTCGTGGCAATTGCCTGACATCAGGAATCTTCTGGTTGCTTACGAACTGATCCTGACCGTCAACCCCAAACCTCTTAGACCCAACCCTTATTCCGGACTACCTGTCGAAGTGGGTATCGCTCTCGGCTGGCTTTTCAAAAGCTATTGGAACCCCGACTCAATGCTTTTTAATCCTACTAGACAACATTTTTTATCTATATTGAAACAGGGGAAAAACCTGTTCCAGATCGTCACTGTGATGTATGGCTCTGGATATGACCCAGCAAAATACCCGTCATCAGAATCATCCGGACAACAAACCCCGAGAACCCATACCCACACTAAAGGCACTTTCACTAGCCTCTTGAATCATGGGTATAGCGACGGTGACGAAGGCCCTGAACAAGAACAACATACATTGGGTTTAAATTGTTTCGTCTACCCATGCCGTGGCGTTTGTAGATTCAGATCATCATTTGATAGCAGAGAGCCCGCTGAAAAGGCTTTGAATTCCGAAGAAAGATCGACAGGCGACAAAGGAGAAACACCCGGACAAAGTTCATGCTCTCATTTAGCCAATGGATACTGTTTTAGTTGTCTGGATCACTCTTATTCTCTAAACATTGCTTGTTCGCAACAAAACACACGTCCAGAAACAAGGGATTATTTTCCTGGCATACAAACCCAATACACTTCCAGCCAGCTATCAGAGCCACAGAACCATGACATTGATAACAACGCTTCAAACGATGTCGCCATTGACAAGGTCGTCTTAGATCAGGCCGACTTTAATTTTATAAGTACACTAGCCGCCTTTAAAACTGTCGCTAACGAGCCACTCGGTGATGAAGTAACAATGCCTGTTAATTTGTCTTCAATCACTGATAATTTTGCGGTCATGGATGAGTCAGTCAGTCCTGAAAGTCTACCCGAAGAAATCGGGATTTCCTTTACACCAACCCAGACGGGTACAGTACAAACTTCTTCAGTATCTGACAATGTCCTGCTCGAAACGGCACATTTTCAACAAGAAGCTCAGTCGATTCACAAAAGCAAATACCACAACTGGCAAGTCTGTGACTACAAAACAGCTGGAAAGGATGGCCAGTCGCGACTCTGCGGAACAGTCTGCAAGAATGCCAAGGCCCTGACGTGTCACAAGAGCAGATATCACAGCGGGAAAAAAATCTGTGACATAATCGTGGTCGGGGAGGATGGCCAGCAAAGGCCATGCTGGAAAGCCTGCAAGAATGCTAAAGCTCTGTCGGATCACAGGAAAAGAGACCACACCGGACCACAAATCTGTCAGGTGACTGTCGTCGGGGAGGATGGCCAGCAGCGGCCGTGCGGGAAGTCCTGCAAGAATGTTCCGGCCCTGTTGACTCACAAAAGCGCATACCACAACGGCCAGCAACGAATCTGTAACATGATCGTGGTCGGGAAGGATGGCCAGCGAAGGCCATGCTTGAAAGCCTGCATGCATGCTAAAGCTCTGTCGGATCACAGGAACAGATACCACACCGGACCACAAATCTGTGAGGTGACTGTCGTCGGGGAGGATGGCCAGCAGCGGCCATGCGGGAAGGCCTGCAAGAATATTCTTGCCCTGTACACTCACAAAAGCGGATACCACACCGGCGAGCCAATCTGTGATGTATCCGTGTTCGGGGAAGATGGCCAGCGTCGGCCATGCGGGAAGGTCTGCAATAGTGCCGCGGCCCTGGCACGCCACAAAAACAAATGCCACACCGGGACAAGAACCTGTAACATGCCCGTGATTGGGGAAGATGGCCAGAAAAGGCCATGCGGAAAGGTCTGTAAGAATAAACTTGTATTTGCGTATCACAAAACCGCATACCACTGCGTGCAGCCAACCTGTGACGTAATCGTAATCGGGGAAGATAGCCAGCAACGACCATGCGGGATGGTCTGTAAGAATGTTCGATGTCTGTCATCTCACAAAAGCAGATATCACGGCGGGCAACAAACCTGTGATGTGGTAATCGTCTCAGAGGATGGTCAGACGCAGTCCTGTGGGACAGTCTGCCCTCATCCTTTAGCCCTTTGGAATCACAAAAAAAGAAATCACTGCGAACAAAAAAACTGTAACCTGACCGTGATCGGGAAAGATGGCCGGCAGCAGCCATGCGGGAAGGTCTTTAAGAATGCTCAATATCTGTCATCTCACAAAGGCAGATACCACGGAGGGGAGAAAACCTGTGACGTGCCAGTCGTCTCAGAGGATGGCCAGACGCAGCCTTGCAGGACGGTCTGCATCAATGCTCAAGCCCTGAAGAATCACAAAAGAAGAGATCACGGGGAGAAACAAACCTGTTACCTGACATTAGTCGGAGAAGATGGCCAGAAAAGGCCATGCGGGGTGGTCTGCAAGAATGCTTCATCCATGTCTGATCACATGAGAAGACATCGAAAACGCCAACATGTTGATGTGAACCAGAACGATGAACACCGTCCTTGAACTGACATCGACCCTTTCATGAGGTGATCTATCCTTCCTCCTTTAAACAGATAAGGATAGAATTATTAAACATTCACTCTTTGCTGTAACGCTTTTACTGCTGCTGTCATTATCTGTCTTCAGTCAGACCGAGCCTGGAACAGGACGTTTTATTGTCAGAATTGAAGTAACAGCAAGTTATCAAAAACAAAACTTTTCTATAAAGCCTTACCGTCGTGCATTGTCGAGCTCACCGTCAGACATTGCCAACACAATCAGCTTCACAGGACCAGATTCGCTGCTTGATGACAAAGGAGACAGACTGGGTTCTTACGGAGTAAAAACGCCCGTTATCGAATCATTTTCCTGGCAACTGCTTTACCTCACGAATCTACTGGTTTCTTTCGAGCTGATCCAGACCACCAAAGACGTCCTTCAAATCCCTGATTCTTATCTATGCCTACCTGTAGAAATAGTTATCGCTGTCAGTTGGCTTTTAAAAGGCTGTTGGCCCCCTGATTCACGATTGTTTAACCCGATTAAACCACTGATCGAACAACAAGAAGCGAGTCAAAACCAACCGTTTATGATCACCATTGTGATGATTGGCCCCAGACAGCAACAACAGAGCCAGCCATCAGATTCAACCTGCCAAGAGTCTGCAGGAACAACCATTCATTATAAAGGCTCCTTCACTCCTCCCATAAATTCTGGCTCTGGTGATGGTGAAGAAGATCCTCAACAACACTCACATACTTTCGGTTTCAATTGTTTCGCCTATCCCTGTCATGGTATTTGTCTATTCCGACCATCATCCGATAGTGGCGAACCAGATGAATGGCTAGTGAATTCCATAGAAAGATCATGCCCCCATTTGGCTGGTGGATATTGCTTTAGTTGCATAGATCATTTTCATTCTCAAAACACCACAGATTCCCGGGAAAGCTCGCCTTTCGGAACACCGGATGATCTTTTTGACATTCAGCGTCAATATGACTTTGATCTGCTATTTAAGCTGCCGTCACACGACACTGGCAGCCACTTTGCCAATATCTGCAACCCTGAACAATCAGCAAGTGCAGGGGACGCTCATACGACTCCTGACGACGGGCAAAAAACCTGCAACGCATTCGTAGTGGGGAAAGATGGCCAGCTGCGGCCATGCAGGAAGGTCTGCAAGAATGCTAAAACTCTGTCATCTCACAAAGCCAACGTGCACAATGGGCAAAGAACCTGCGAGCTAACAGTGGTCGGAAAAGATGGCCAGCAGCAGCCATGCGGGAAGGTCCTCAAAAATGCTCAATCTCTTTCATCCCACAAAAACAGATACCACTCCGGACATAAAACCTGTGACGTATACGTGATCGGTGAGGATGGCCAGAAACGGCCATGCGGGACGAACTGCAAGAACGCTCAGGCCCTGACGGTTCACAAAAAAAAACACCACACAGGACAACAAGCCTGTAGCGTGATCGAGGAGGGGATGGATAAACAGCTGCAAAAATACGGGTCGATCTGCCTGAATGCCCAGACCCTGCAGATTCACAAAAGCAATTACCACACCGGGCAAAAAACTTGTGACGTATCCATGGTTGGGGAGGACGGTCAGAAGCGACCATGCGGTAAGATCTTCAAGAATCATCGAGACCTGTGGGATCACAAAAAAAAAGATCACTCCGGGCAACAAACCTGTGACTTGACAGTGCACGGGGAGAATAGACAGCCGCGGCCATGCGGAAAAGTCTGTAAGAATGCCAAAGCCCTGACGGACCACAAAAGCAGAGGCCATAGCGGACAACAAACCTGTGCCATAAATGTGATCGGGGAAGATGGTCAACCTCGTCCATGTGGGACGGCCTGCAAGAATGCGCGTGTCCTCAGATATCACAAATTAAGCGCCCACACCAGCCAACAAACCTGTGAAGTGAACCTAGTCGGGGAGAATGGTGAGCCACGGCCATGCGGAAAAGTCTGCAAGAATGCCAAAGCTCTGACGGATCACAAAAGAAGACATCGGAAACGCAAACGTGCTGATGTGGATCAGGAGGATAAACTCCATCCCCGAACTGATACCCATCCTTTCATAAAATGATCTATCCTCCCCGTCAGTAGAGAACAATGCAAGGATAGAGTTTCACTCTTTTCAGCACCGCTTTCGCTGCTACTCTTGTCTGTCAGCTGCCGGGCAGTCACTCATAAATTGCCCATAAAGCGGTTATGATGACCCAGCTTCGCCGCCTGATGAAAAACGACACAAATTGGGCATCAACGGGCTTTCTGTAAACCAGAATACAGGGATAGAATTATTAAACACTCCCTCTTTGCAATACTTCTATTGCTTTTGCTGTCGTTATCCTTCGTCTGCCAGGCCAGACCCTTGACAAGATATTTTATTGTCGAGCTTGGCCAGGATGCAGATTTTCCAGACCAGACCTTCTCTATAAAGCGTACGCAGAACTCACTGCCCGGCAACCCGTCAGTGATTACCGAAACAAACGGCCATGAAGAATCAGATTCGTTGCCTGATCACAAGAGACACAGTTCGAGAGGTTTCCGGATAAAAACCACCCTTATTGAGTCAGTTTCATGGCAGTTGCTTTACGTCACAAACCTGCTGTCTGCTTACGCACTGATCCTGAACATCGAAGACGCTCCACTGTGCCCAACCCCTTATTCGTGTTTACCTTTAGAAGTGATTGTCGCTGTCAGTTGGCTCTTAAAAAGCTATTGGTATCACGATTCAACGCTGTTTAGGCCAATTGAACAACTGGCGACGTTTGCAACCATCACAGCGATGTTCGGCTCAGGATCTAGCCTGCCACAATGCCAGCCATCAGGATCATCCGGTCAGCAAGCCTCAAATTTAGCTCCTCAGTTTACAGACTATTCCACCAGCTTCCATTATTCTGGCTCTGGCCGACGATAAGGGAGATCCTCAACAACACATGCATACTATGGGTTTAAATTGTTACGTGTATCCCTGTCAAGGTGTTTGTACATAGCGGGTATCTTCCGGTAGCAGAGATTCAGTTGAATGGCTGCTGAATTTCGAAACAAGTGCAACAGGCTACACAGGAGCAATATCCGGACAAAGCTCATGCCCTCATTTGAACAGTGGACACGACTATAGTTGCGTAAGTCATTTTAAGCCTCTAAACGCTAGAGATACCCAACAAAGGTCGCTTATCGAGCTATGGAACAATCTTACTTGCATTCAACCCCTATTCGACTCTGAACAACTCTCGGAGGCAACTACATATGACGTTGATGACAGCCCGTCCAAGCCAGCCGATGCCAATTGTCTTCTCGAAGAAATCGGCATTTCCATTACGCTTAACCATTCAGAAACACAACCAAAAACCACCGAATCGTGCCAATTGGGTCAGCCCCAACCTTACCTTTCTGAGACAGACGCATTACAGGTCCCGTTAGCAAGCAACGACACTACCTATAACCTCACCGTTGTCGAGGAGAATGGCCAGTCGCGACCATGCGGGGCGGTCTGCAAGAATCCCAAGGCTCCGGCTTGTTACAAAAGCAGATACCACAACAGGCGACAAACCTGTAGCATGATCGTGGACGGGCAGGATGGCCACCAACGGCCGTGAGGAAAATTCTTCAAGAATGCGCAATCTCTCTACTCTCAAAAAAAGCAGAATCCACAAAGGGCAAAAAAAAATTCGTGACATACCCATGGGAAGATGATGATCAGCAGCCGAGCAGAATTTGCAATAAGTAACTGGTTAGGTATTTAATAACAATATTCTGTGAGATCATGTTCTGTGGATCAGAAAAAAACACATCAGAAGCACAAGTCTGTTGATGCAAGTCAGGACGATGACTTCGATTCTCAAGAAGGCAAAGTAAACACAGTAAAGTGAATAAGTAACGATCTGATACTCATCCTTTCAAACACATTTATTTTCTTGATCTATCCTTCATCTCTGTAAACCATAATACATTGACAGAATTATTAAACACTCACTCTTTACAACACTGCTGTTGTTACTTTCGCTGTCTGTCGTCTGTCAGGCCAAACCTTTGACAAGACGTTTTATTGTCGAACTTGGACAAGATGCAGGCTTTCCAAACCAGAGCTTTTCTATAAAGCTTAAGCTGAACACGTTGCCGGGCAACCCGTCAGTCATTGCTGAAAAAAACAGCTATGGAAGACAAGATTCGCCGCCTGATAATAATCGACAAGAATCATTCGGTTACGAAATAAAAACGAGCATCATTCAGTCAAGTTCCTGGCAGTTACTTTACGCTACTTACCTTCTGGTTGCGTTCGAACCGATCCTTACCACCAAAGACGCCCCTCTATGCGCCACCCCTTATTCATGGCTACTTGTAGAAGTGGTCTTCGCTTTCAACTGGCTTCTAAAGAACTATTGGAATCGCGACTTATTGCAGTTTAATCGGGTTGAACAACCAGCGACGTATACAACCATCACTGCGATGTTTAGCCCGACACACAATCCATCACAAACTCAACAATCAGAATCATCATGCCAGGAACCCTCAAAGGCAACTACCCACTCCACAGACTATTTCAATAGACTCCTGTATTCTGGCTCTGGCAACGGTAACGGAGACCCTAAACGACATCTGCATACTATGGCTTTCAGTTGCTATGTCTATCCTTGTCATGGTGTTTGTAAATACAGTCCATCATACGGAACGACACCCGAACAAAGCTCATGCCCTCATCTGACCAGTGAATACTGCTATAGTTGCGTAAGTCATATTAAACCTGTTAACGCTACAGATATCGAACAAGAATCGCTTTTCGAACGATGGAATGATCATTCTTACATTCAACCCCTATTCGATTTTGACCAACTATCCGAGCCAGATCTGCATGACATTGATGTCAACCCAACAGAAACACTCGACCACGAATTACCAATGCCCGGGAGTTTGCTGTCTGGCATCGTTAATTTCGCAAACACTAATCGGCCAATCTATGTAAATAGTTTTCTCGAAGATGTCAGTATTCCTATTAGGCTTAATCATTCAGAAACACAACAAAAAACTACCGAATCATCCCAATTGAATCAGAACCAACCTCATCTTTCTGAGACAAACGCACTACAGTTGCCGCCAGCAATTAAAGACCACACTGGGCAGGTGGCTTGTAGCGTGACCGTGGATGAGGAGGGTAGCCGACCGCGACCATGCGGTGTAGTCTGCAAAAATGCCATTGCCCTGAGAAATCACAAAAGCAGATGCCACACTGGGCAAAAAACCTGTCACGTAACAGTGGTTGGCCAAGATGGCCTGAAGCGGCCTTGCGGGACGGTCTACAAGAATGCTCAATCCCTGTCGTCCCATAAAAGGAGAGCCCACAACCAGCAGAAAAAAACCTGTGAACTGGGCGTGATCGGGAAGGATGGTCTGCCACGGCCATGCGGGAAAGTCTGCAAAAATGCGCCATCTCTGGCGGTTCACAAAAGCAGATACCATACCGGGCAACAAATCTGTGATGCCGCCCTGGTCGGGGAGGATGGCCAACAGTGGACATGCGGGATGATCTGCAAGAATGCTCAAACCTTGTCGGATCACAGAAAAAGAGACCATAGTGTGCAAAAAACCTGTGGCACAATAGTGGTCGAGGACAATGGCCTGCGGCATATATGCGGCAAAACCTACAAAAATCCTTATGCCCTGTCGGCTCACAAAAGAAAAGATCACTGCGAGCAAAAAACCTGTTATGTGACAGTAATCGGACAGGATGGCCTGTCGCGGAGATGCGGGTTGGTCTGCAGCAATGCACGGACCCTGTCACATCACAAAAGAACACATCGAAAACACAACACTTTTAATATCAGTGACGACAAGTAACTCAGCCCCTGATCTGACACTCACCCTTTCATAAGGTTGTGCCCGTTACAGCCTTAGTTTTTTAATAGAGTTTTTTTAACATAAGGTCTTTGACAGAAAAACACTCTTATTTTCTTGATCTATCCTTCCTCTCTGTAACCCGTAAAACAAGGATAGAATTATTAAACACGCATCCCTTGCAACCCTGCATTTGCTGGTATTGTTCTTATCTGTCTTCTGTCAGGCTGAAGCATTGACAAGACATTTTATTGCCGTGCTTGAACTGGATACAGGTTTTCCAAATCAGAACTTTTCTATGAAGAATAACCCGCGTACTTTGTCAGGCAGTCCAACAGACATTGACGACATACCCAGCTATGCAGGATCTGATTCGCCGCATGATCACAAACGACACAAATCTGGTGGTTATAAAGCAAAAACGATAATCATTGAGTCGACTTCGTGGCAATGGCCTTACATCACTCATCTGCTGGTTGCTTTCGAACTGATCCAGACCAGCAGAGACATCCCTCTAAGCTCACACAGTTATTCATGGCTACCTGTAGAAGCGTTTATCACGGTCGGTTGGCTTTTAAAAAGCTATTGGAACCATGGTTCACCACTGTTTAAGCCAATTGAACAACAAGAGGCGACATCTTTGCTGACACAGGGGGATCAGTCCTTTGCGATCACGACTATGATGTCTGGCTCTGGACATAACCAACAACAAGGCCAGCCATCAGCATCATCTGTCCAGCAAGCTTCACATTATTCCACTCAGCCTACAAACTATTTCACTGGTCTCATGTATTTTGACTCAAGCGGGGGTAGGGGGGGCTCTGGACTACACTCACACACCTTTGGTCTAAATTGTTTCGTCCATCCATGTCGTGGCGTTTGTCAATTGCGATCATTATCCTATCACCACTTATATTCTTTATACGGTTTGACTGGTTTATCCGACTCGTCCGATTCGTCTGACTCGTCCGATTCGTCTGACTCGTCCGATTCGTCCGATTTATCCGATTCATCCGACTTATCCGATAGCGAAGAGCTGAATCCCGAAGAAAGTTCGACAGGGCACGCAGAATATAATTGCAACTATATGTACGGAGCCCTCTTAAACGAGGTCGCATCAGACTCAGTAGATGCAGAGAAGACCGATAGAGTTGGCCCTGCCGGGCAAAAAATCTGTAACTTATCAGTGACCGGGAAGGATGGTCAGAAGCAGCCATGTGGGTCAGTCTTCAAGAATGCTCGATCACTGTCTTCACACAAAAGCAGATACCACAGCGGCCAAAAAATCTGTAGTCTAACCGTGTTTGAGGCGAATAACCGGCCGCGACCATGTGGGAAGCTCTGCAAGAATGCTAAAGCCCTGTCGGATCACAAAGGAAAATTCCACTCCGGACAGAGAATCTGTAAAGTGATCATTGTCGGGAAGGATAGTCAAAAGCAGCCATGCGGGGTAGTCCTCAAAAATGCTCAATCACTGTCTTCACACAAAAGCAGATACCACAGCGGCCAAAAAATCTGCAGTCTAACCGTGTTTGAGCCGAATAACCGTCCGCGACCATGTGGGAAGCTCTGCAAGAATGCTAAAGCTCTGTCAGATCACAAAGGAAAATACCACACCGGGCAAAGAACCTGTAACTCAAAATTGATCAGGGAGGATGGTCGGCAGAAACTGTGCCAGATGAACTTCAGAAATTCCAGAGTCCTGTTGGATCACAAAAGCAGATACCACTCAGCGCAAAAAAACTGTGACTTCACTGTGTTCGCAGAGGATGGCCAGCCACGACCATGCGGGAGGATCTGCATGAATACCAGAGCCCTGTTGGATCACAAAAGAAAAGACCACACTGGACAAAAAACCTGCGACGTGACATTGGTCGGGGAGGATGGCCAGCCGCGATCATGCGGGAGGGTCTATAAGAATGCTAAAGCCCTGTCGGATCACAAAAGCAAAAGCCACAGCAAGCAAAAAATCTGTGACGTAATCATTTTCTCAGAGCACAGCCAGCCTCGACCCTGCGGGAAGGTCTGCAAGACTTCTCAGGTCCTGTCAGCTCACAAAACCAGAGTCCACAGCGGGCAACGAACCTGTGACCGGACCGTGATCGGTGAAGATACTCGTCCACGCCCATGCGGGGCGGTCTGCAAGAGTTCCAAAGCCCTATCGGATCACAAAAGACAAGAGCACAGCGGGCAACAAACCTGTGACGTGGCCGTGATCGAAGAGGATGGCCGGCAGCAACTGTGCGGGAAGATTTACAAGAGTCCTCAAGCCCTGTCGAATCACAAAAGAACACATCGAAAACGCAAGTCCGTTGATGTGGAACAAGACCAGGACCTCCGTTTTCAAGAAGTTAAAGTGCATAAGTAACAGTCTGATAATCGACCTGTCATAAACACACTTATTTTCTTGATCTATCCTTTGTCACTGTACGCCGGAACGCAAGGATAGAATTATTAAACACTTACTCTTTACGGCACTGCTGTTACTGCCGCTGTCTGTCATCTGCCAGCCCAAACCGTTAACAAGACGCTTTGTTATCGAGCTTGAACAGAATGCAGATTTTTCAAACCAGAACTTTTTTATAAAGCTTGACCGACAAACATTGTCAGACAACTACTCAGACTTTGATGATACAAACGGCTATACAGAACCCGGTTCACTGCCTGATAACAAACGACACAAACCTGACATTTACGGAATGAAAGGAACCCTGATTGAGTCGATTTCCCGGCAATGGCTAAACGCTACGAATCTGCTGGTTGCTTATGAACTGATCCTGACTACCAAAAACATCTTTCAATGCCCAGCCCTTTATTCATGGCTACCTCTGGAAGCAGTTATCACTGTTGGCTGGCTTTTAAAAAACTATTGGAACCCCGACTCACAGTTGTTTAACAACACTAAACAACAAGAGGCGAGTCCAAATCACCCGTTTGCCATCACCACTCTGATGACTGGCTATGAACAGAACCAACCTCAATATCAGTCACCACAATCATCGGGGCAACATACCCCACGGGCCAGTACCCATATTACAGGCTATTTCACCAGCCTTCTTTATTCTGACTCTGGCAGCGGTAATGAAGACCCTGAACAACACCTGCATACTTTGGGTTTAAATTGTTTTATCTATCCCTGTAACGGTGTTTGTCGATTTCGACAATCCTCCGATCCATCCAATAGCGTAAACGGGGTCGCCTCAGACTCAATGATTGCAAGGACAGCCGATACAACTACCCCTGTCGGACAAGAAACCTGCAACGTGATCCTGATCGGAGCTGATGGCCAGCTGCGACAATGTGGGAAGGCTTTAAAGAATAAAAAATCACTTTGGTCTCACAAAAGCAAATACCATACCGGGCAAACAACCTGTGACGTGACAGTAGTCAGCAAGGATGACCAGCCGCAGCCATGCGGAATAGTCTGCAGTAATGCCAAAAAATTGGCATCTCACAAAAAGAGAGTCCATAGCGGGCAACAAATCTGTAATGCGACCGTGGTCAGGAAGGATAGTCAGCCGCAACCATGTGGGAAAATCTGCAAGAGTCCTAAAGCCCTGTCGGAGCACAAAAGCAAAGTCCACAGTGGGCAACGAACCTGTGCTGCGACCGTTATCGGGAAAGATGGCCAGAAGAGACCGTGTGGGAAGATCTGCAAGAGTGCGCAGAGCCTGTCGGATCACAAAAGCAAATACCACACCGGGCAAAAAGCCTGTAACCTGACAGTAATCGGTGAGGATGGCCAGCTAAGGCTGTGCGGATTGGTCTGCAAGAATGCTCAAAACCTTTGGGCTCACAAAAGGTATGTCCACACCAGACAGCAAACCTGTGGTGCCAACGTGGTTGGGGAAGATGGCCAGCTGCACCGATGCGGTAAGGTCTGCAAGAGTTCCAGAGCCCTGTCGAATCACAAAAACGCATACCACACCGGGCAAAAAACCTGTGACGTAAAAGTCGCCGGGGAGGACGGCCAGCCACGGCGATGTGGAGAGGTCTGTCAGAATGCTAAAGCTCTGTCGAATCACAAACGCAACTTACACACCAGTCAACGAAGTTGTGATGTGAGCGTGGTTGGGGAGGACGGCAAGCAGCGGAGATGCGGGAAGGTCTTCAAGAATGCACAATCACTGTCAACTCACAAAAGCGCCATCCATTCCGGACGACAAGCCTGTGAAATAACCATAATCGGAGAGGATGGCCAGCCAAGGCCGTGCGGGACTCTCTGTAAGACTGCTAAGGCCCTGTCAAATCACAAAAGAACAGCTCACACGAGACGACAAACCTGTGACTTGGCTATGACCGGGAAGAATGGCCGGCTGCAGCCTTGCGGGAAGGTCTTCAAGAATGCACAATCACTGTCAACTCACAAAAGCGCCATCCATTCCGGACGACAAACCTGTGAAATAATCATAATCGGAGAGGATGGCCAACCAAGGCCATGCTGGAAAATCTGCAAGAGTCTCAAAGCCTTGTCGTATCACAGAAGAAGCTTGCACAGCGAGCAACAAGTCTGTAATGAAACCGTGGTCGGCGAGGATGGCCAGCCAAGGCCATGCGGGAAAGTCTGCAAGAATATTCCAGCCCTATCGGATCACAAACTCAGATACCACAGCAGGGAAAAAACCTGCAAGGAGACCGTGGTCGGGTTAGATGGTCAACCCCGGCCGTGCGGGAAGGTCTGCAAGAATGTCAAAGCCCTGTCGGACCACAAAAGAAAACACCGTAAACGCAAGCCAGTTAATGTGAACCGGGACAATGAACTCACTCCTTGAACTGATAAACGCCCTCCTAATGGGAAAGGTAAAACAACACACTTATTTTCTTGATCTATCCTTCCTCTCAGTAAATCAGAAGACAGGGATAGAATTATTAAACACTCACTCTTTGCAGCACTGCTGTTACTGTCGTTGTCTGTCATTTGTCAGGCTAAACCGTTAACAAGACGCTTTGTTATCGAGCTTGAACAGAATGCAGATTTTTCAAACCAGAATTTTTTTATAAAGCTTGACCGACGAACATTGTCAGACAACCCGTTGCCTGACAACAAACGACATAAACATTACATTTACGGGATGAAAACCACCCTGATTGATTCGATTTCGTGGCAATGGCTACACGCTACAAATCTGCTGGTTGCTTATGAACTGATCCTGACCCCCAAAGACACCTTTCAATGCCCAACCCTTTATTCATCGCTACCTCTGGAAGCGGTTATCACTATCGTCTGGCTTTTAAAAAACTATTGGAACCCCTACTCACCGCTGTTTAACCCAATTGAACATCAAGAGGCGAGTCAGAAGCACCCGTTTGCCATCACTACTCTGATGCCCGGCTCTGAACAGAACCCACCTCAATATCAGCCCTCACAATCATCGGGTCAGCATACCCCACAGGCAACTGCTCATATTACAGGCTATTTCACCAGCCTTCTGTATTCTGACTCTGGCAGCGGTAATGAAGACCCTGAACAACACCTGCATACTTTGGGTTTAAATTGTTTTATCTATCCCTGTAACGGTGTTTGTCGATTTCGACAATCTTCCGATCCGTCCAATAGCGTAAACGGGGTCGCCTCAGACTCAATGATTGCAAGGACAGCCGATACAACTACCCCTGTCGGACAAGCAACCTGCAACGTGATCCTGATCGGAAATGCTGGCCAGCTGCAAAAATGTGGGAAGGTTATAAAGAATAAAAAAGCACTACGTTATCACATAAAAAAATACCATACCGGGCAAAAAACCTGTGACATAACATCATTAGGAGAAGATGACCGGCCGCGCCCCTGTGGAAAGGTCTTCAGAAGTGCTCAAGCCTTATATGAACATAAAAGCAAAGTCCACAGTGGAAAAAAAACCTGTGACGTAACAGAAGTAGCGGAGGATGGCCAGCTAAGGCTATGCGGATTGGTCTGCAAGAATTCTCAAAGCCTGTCTAATCACAAAAGGTACGTCCACACCAGACAACAAACTTGTGATGCCAATGTGGTTGGGGAGTATGGCCGGCTATACCCATGCGGGAAGCTCTGCAAGAATGCTAAAGCCCTGTCGAATCACAAAAACCAATATCACACCGGGCAAAAAACCTGTGACGTAAAAGTCGTCGGGGAAGATGGCCAGCCACGGCCATGTGGAGTGGTCTGTCAGAATGCTAAAATTCTGTGGAATCACAAAGCCAGATACCACAGCAAGGAAAAAATCTGCAAGGAGACCGTGGTCGGGTTAGATGGTCAACCGCGGCCGTGCGGGAAGGTCTGCAAGGGTGTCACAGCCCTGTCGGACCACAAAAGAAAACACCGTAAACGCAAGGCTGTTAATGTGAACCAGGACAATGGCCTCACTCCTTGAACTGATAACCGCCCTCTTAATGGGAAAGGCAAACAAACACACTTATTTTCTTGATCTATCCTTCCTCTCTGTAAACCAGAAGGCAGGGATAGAATTATTAAACACTCACTCTTTGCGGCACTGCTGTTACTGTCGTTGTCTGTCATTTGCCAGGCTGAACCGTTAACAAGACACTTTGTTATCGAGCTTGAACAGAATGCAGAGTTTTCAAACCAGAACTTTTTTATAAAGCTTGACCGGCGAACATTGTCAGGCAACCCCTCTGGCTTTGACGATACAAACGGCTATAAAGAACCCGGTTCACCGCCTGATATCAAACGACACATACCTTTCATTTACGGGATGAAAACGACCCTGATTGAGTCGATTTCGTGGCAATGGCTACACGCTACGAATCTGCTGGTTGCTTATGAACTGATCCTGACCACCAAAGACACCTTTCAATGCCCAACCCTTTATTCACGGCTACCTCTGGAAGCGGTTATCACTATCGGCTGGCTTTTAAAAAACTATTGGGACCCCTACTCACCGCTGTTTAACCCAATTGAACATCAAGAGGCGAGTCAAAATCACCTGTTTGCCATCACCACTCTGATGCCTGGCTCTGCTCAGAACCAACCTCAATATCAGCCATCACAATCATCGGGTCAGCATACCCCACAGGCAACTGCTCATATTACAGGCTATTTCACCAGCCTTCTTTATTCTGACTCTGGCAGCGGTAATGAAGACCCTGAACAATACCTGCATACTTTGAGTTTAAATTGTTTTATCTATCCCTGTAGCGGAGTTTGTCGATTCCGACAATCTTCCGACTCATCCAATAACGTGAACGGGGTCGCCTCAGACGGGGTCGCCTCAGACACAATAGTTGCAAGGGTAACCGATACAGCTCCCCCTGTCAGACGGACAACCTGCAATGTGATCCTGATCGGAGATGATGGCCTGCGACAATGCGGATTCGTCTGCAAGAATGCCAGAGCCCTGTCGAGTCACAAAAGGTACGTTCACACCAGGCAACAAACCTGTGTTACCAACGTGCTTGGGGAGGATGGCAAACTGCACAGATGCGGGAAAGTCTGCAACAATGCTCAAGCCCTGTCGAATCACAAAAACCAATATCACACCGGGCAAAAAACCTGTCTCGTAAGAGTAGTCGGGGAGGATAGTCAGCTAAAGCCATGCGGAACAGTCTGTAAGAATATTCCAGCCCTGTCGTATCACAAAAACAAATGCCACACCGGGCAAAAAACCTGTCACGTAACAGTAGTCGGGGAGGACGGTCGGCCTCGGCCATGTGGCATGGTCTGCCGGAATAAAGAAGTCCTGTCGAATCACAAAAGGTACGCCCACACCGGGCAAAAAACCTGTTATACCAACGTGGTTGGTGAGGATGGCCAGCTGTACCCATGCGGGAAGGTGTGCAAGAATGCTCACGCTCTGTCGAATCACAATAACCAATATCACACTGGGCAAAAAACCTGTTATGTGAGAGTCGTCGGGAAGGATGGCCAGCCACGGCCATGTGGAATAGTCTGTAAGAATGCTAAAGCTCTGTCGAATCACAAAGGCAACTTCCACACCGGTCAACAACGCTGTAATACTAGCGTAATTGGGGAGGACGGCCAGCAGCGGCCATGCGGGAAGGTCTTCAGGAGTGCTCACTCTCTGTCGTCTCATAAAAGCAACACCCACACCGGGCAAAAAGCCTGTGACTTAACCGTGCTTGGAGAGGATGAACAGCCACAACCATGCGGGGCTCTCTGTAAGAGTGGACAGGCCCTTTCGGATCACAAAAGAATGGTTCACTCGAGAGAAAAAACCTGTGACTTGCCTATCCTCGGGGAGAATGGCCAGCCACAGCCTTGCGGGAAGGTCCTCAGGAATGCACAAGCCCTTTCGAGTCACAAAAGGTACCTCCACACCAGGCAACAAACCTGTTATGCCAGGGTAGTTGGGGAGGATGGCCAGCTGTCCCCATGCGGTAAGGTCTGCAAGAATGCTCAAGCCCTGTCGAATCACAAAAACCAATATCACAGCGGGCAAAAAACCTGTGATTTCAGAGTCGTCGGGAAGGATGGCCAGCAGCGGCCATGCGGTAAGGTCTGCAAGAATGCTCAAGCCCTGTCGAATCACAAAAACCAATATCACAGTGGGCAAAAAGCCTGTGACGTAAGTGTCGTCAAAGAGGATGGCCAGCCGCGACCGTGTGGAATGGTCTACGATAATGTCAAAAAACTGGTATCTCACAAAAAAAGAGTCCACAGCAGGCAACAAACCTGTTATACGACACTCGTCGGGGAGGATGGCCAACAGCGTACATGCGGTAAGATCTGCAAGAATGCTCAAGCCCTGTCGAATCACAAAAACCAATATCATACCGGGCAAAAAGCCTGTGACGTAAGGGTCGTCGGAGAGGATGGCCAGCTGCGACCATGTGGAATGGTCTGCAATAATGCCAAAAAATTGTCATATCACAAAAGTACTGACCACGGCGGGCAACGAGCCTGTTATGCTACCATGGTCGGGGAGGATGGCCAGCTGCGTCCATGCGGTAAGGTCTACAAAAGTGCTCAAGTTCTGTCGGTGCACAAAAGTACAGTGCACTCCGGACAAAAAACCTGTAACCAAACAGTAGTCGGGGAGGATCGCCAACCACGGCCTTGCGGAGTGGTCTGCCATAATGCTAAAGCCCTTTCAAATCACAAAAGAAGGCATCGAAAGCGCAAACCTGTTGATGTGAACCAGGTCAATGACCTCTCTCCTTGAACTGAGAATCGCCCTTAATGGGAAAGACAAAAAAACACACTTATTTTCTTGATCTATCCTTCCTCTCTGTATACCAGAAGGCAAGGATAGATTTATTAAACATTCACTCTTTGTGGCACTGTTGTTGCTGTCGTTGTCTGTCATCTGTCAGGCTAAACCCTTGACAAGATGCCTTGTTATCGAGCCTGAACAGAATGCAGATTTTTCAAACCAGAATTTTTTTATAAAGCTTGACCGACGAACATTGTCAGGCAACCCGTCGGACATTGCCGACACAAACGGTTATACAGAACCCGACTCACCGCCTGATAAAAAACGACTCAAACATTACAGTTACGGGATGAAAACGACCCTGATTGAGTCGATTTCATGGCTACCTCTGGAAGCGGTTATCACTGTCGGCTGGCTTTTAAAAAACTATTGGAACCCGGACTCACAGTTGTTTAATCCCATTAAACTACAAGAGGCGAGTCCTAATCACCCGTTTGCCATCACCACCCTAACGCCTGGTTCTGAACAGGACCAACCACAATTTCAGCCATCACAATCATCGGGTCAGCACGCCACACAGGCGACTGCTCATATTACAGGCTATTACACCAGCCTTCTGCATTCTGACTCTGGCAGCGGTAATGAAGACCCTGAACAATACCTGCATACTTTGAGTCTAAATTGTTTTATCTATCCCTGTAACGATGTTTGTCGATTCCGACAATCTTCCGATCCACACAATAGCGGAGCGCCAGTTTGTGAGAAAAGTTCGACAGACAACCCTGGACCCCCCCCCGTATCAGACTCATACCCTCATTTGGCCAATACACACTGCTTTGGTTGTATGTCTGTAGACGGGGTCGCCTCAAACTCTTCGGTTGCAGGAGCAGCCGATACAACGCCCCCTACCGGACAGGCAACCTGCAGCGTGATCCAGGTCGGAGATGATGGTCAGGTGCGGCAATGCAGCAAGGTATTCAAGAATAAACGGAAGCTATCGCTTCACAAAGGCAAATACCATACCGGGCAAAAAACCTGTAACGTTATATTATTCGGAGAAGATGACCAGCCGCGACCCTGTGGTAAGGTCTACAAAAGCGGTCAAGCCTTGTCTGAACATAAAAGCAAAGTCCACAGTGGAAAAAAAACCTGTGACTTGACCGTGCCCGGTGAGGACCGGCAACCAAAACCATGCGGGACGATCTGCAAGAGTGCTCAGGCCCTGTCCTATCACAAAGGAATAGCTCACACCGGACAACAAAGCTGTGACTTGACCATGCTCTGTGAGGATGGCCAACGGAGACCGTGCGGGAGAACCTACAAGAGTCCAAAAACCCTCTTTGATCACAAAGCCAAATACCACACCGGGCAAAAAACCTGTGAGGTGACAAAAATCGGTGAGGATTGCCAACCAAGGCCATGCGGATTGGTCTTCAAGAATTCCAGAGCCCTGTCACATCACAAAAGGAGCGTCCACACCAGGCAACAAACCTGTGATGCCAACCTGATTGGTGAAGATGGCCTGCTGCATCCATGCGGGAAGGTCTGCAAGAATGTTCAAGCCCTGTCAAATCACAAATACAAATACCACAGCGGGCAAAAAATCTGTAACGTAAGAGTCGTCGGGGAGGATGGCCAGCCACGGCCATGTGGGATGGTCTGCCAGAATGCTAAAGTCCTGTCGACTCACAAAAGTAACTTCCACAATGGGCAACGAAGCTGTGATGCGAACGTGCTTGGGCAGGATGGCCAGCAGCGAACATGCGGGAAGGTCTTCAGGAGTGCTCAATCTCTGTCGGTTCATAAAAGCAGCATCCACACCGGGCAAAAAATCTGTGACTTGACTGTGCCCGGGGAGGACGAGCAACCAAAACCATGCGGGACGGTCTGCAAGAGTGCTCAGGCCCTGTCGGATCACAAAAGAATAGCTCACACCGGACAACAGAGCTGTAACTTGACCATGCTCTTTGAGGATGGCCAGCCGAGGCCGTGTGGGAAGACTTACAAGAGTGCAAAAGCCCTCTTGGATCACAAAACCAAATATCACAGCGGGCAAAAAACCTGTATAGAAATCGTGATCGGGGTGGATGGTCAGCCATGGCCGTGCGGGAAGCCCTGCAAGACTGCTCAAGCCCTGTCGGATCACAAAGCCAGACACCACACCGGGAAAAAAACCTGTAAGGAGGCCGTGGTCGGGGTGGATGGCCAACTGCAGTCGTGCGGGAAGATCTGCAAGAGTCTCAGAGCCCTGACGGATCACAAAAGAACACATCGAAAACGCAAACCTGTTAATGTGAATCAGGACAATGACCTCACTCCTTGAACTGATAACCGCCTCTGATGGTAAAGACAAAAAAACATACTTATTTTCTTGATCTATCCTTCCTCTCTGTATACCAGAAGGCAAGGATAGATTTATTAAACACTCACTCTTTATGGCACTGATGTTGCTGTCATTGTCTTTCATCTGCCAGGCTAAACCATTAACAAGATGCTTTGTTATCGAGCTTGGACAGAATGTCGATTTTTCAAACCAGAACTGTTTTATAAAGCTTGACCGACGAACATTGTCAGGCAACCCGTCTGACATTGCCGACACAACGGGTTATACAGAACCATACTCACCGCCTGATAAAAGACGACACAAACCTTACTATTACGGAATGAATACGACCCTGATTGAGTCGACTTCCTGGCAATGGCTATACGCTACGAATCTGCTGGTTGCTTATGAACCGATCCTGACCACCAAAGACACCTTTCAATGCCCACCCCTTTATTCATGGCTACCTCTGGAAGCGGTTATCACTGTTGGCTGGCTTTTAAAAAACTATTGGAACCCCTACTCACCACTGTTTAACCCAATTGAACATCAAGAGGCGAGTCCAAATCACCCGTTTGCGATCACCACTCTGATGACTGGCTCTGAACAGGACCAACCACAATATCAGCCATCACAATCATCGGGTCAGCCCCCCCGACAGACCACTACTCATATTACAGGCTATTCCACTAGCCTTCTGTATTCTGACTCTGGCAGCGGTAATAAAGACCCTGAACAACACCCGCATACTTTGAATTTAAATTGTTTTATCTATCCCTGTAGCGGAGTTTGTCGATTCCGACAATCTTCTGATCCATCCAATAGCGTAAACGGGGTCACCTCAGACTCAATGGCAGCAGGGGCAGCCAATACAAATCCACCGGTCGGACAAGCAACCTGTAACGTGATCCTGATCGGAGAGGGTGGCCAGCTGTACTCATGTGGGAAGGTCTGTAACAGTGCTCAAGCCCTGTCGTGTCACAAATACAAATACCACAGCGGGCAAAAAACCTGTGACGCAAGAGTCGTCGGGGAGGATGGCCAGCTGCACCCGTGCAGGAAGGTCTGTAAGAATGGTCAAGCCCTGTCGAATCACAAGCACAAATATCATACCGGGCAAAAAACCTGTGACTTAAGAGTCGTCAGGGAAGATGGCCAGCCACATCCATGCGGGACAGTTTGCAAGAATATTCAAGCCCTGTCGTATCACAAAAAAAATACCACACTGGGCAAAAAACCTGTGACGTAAAAGTAGTTGGGAAGGGGGGCCTGCTGCATCCATGCGGGAAGGTTTGCAAGAATGCTCATTCCCTGTCGAGTCACAAAAGCCAATATCATACAGGGCAAAAAACCTGTGACGTGAGAGTCGTCGGGGAGGATGGCCAGCCACGGCTGTGCGGAACAGTCTTCAAGAATATTCCAGCCCTGTCGTATCACAAAAGCAAATACCACAGCGAGCAAAAAACCTGTGACGTGAGAGTCTTCAGTGAGGATGGCCAGCCAAAGCCATGCGGGACAGTCTGCAAGAATATTCCAGCCCTGTCGTATCACAAAAGCAAACACCACAGCGGGCAAAAAAACTGTAAGGAAACCGTGATCGGGGTGGAGGGCTTACCGCAGTCGTGTGGGAAGATCTGCAAGAGTGTCAAAGCACTGTCAGATCACAAAAGAATACATCGAAAACGCAAGCCTGTTGATTGGAACCGGAACGATGACCTCACTCCTTGAACTGCCTCCCTTTGATGAGGAAGCCAAAATAACACACTTATTTTCTTGATCTATCCTTCCTCTTTGTAAACCATAAAGCAAGGATAGAATTATTAAACACTCACTCTTTGCGGTACTGCTGTTACTGTCGCTGTCTGTCATCTGCCAGGCTAAATCGTTGACAAGAGGCTTTGTTATCGAGCTTGAACAGAATGCAGATTTTTCAAACCAGAATTTTTTTATAAAGCTTGACCAACGAACAATGTCAGGCAACCCGTCTGACATTGCCGATACAAACGGCTATACGGAACCTGATTCACCCCCTGATAAAAAACGACATAAACCTGACAATAACGGGATGAAAACCACCCTGATTGAGGCGATTTCCTGGCAATGGCTATACGCTACGAATCTGCTGGTTGCTTATGAGCTGATCCTGACCACCAAAAACACCTCGCTATGCCCAGCCCTTTATTCATGGCTACCTCTGGAAGCGGTTATCACTGTCGGCTGGCTTTTAAAAAACTATTGGAACCCCGACTCACAGTTGTTTAACCCCACTAAACAACAAGAGGCAATCCCTAATCACCCGTTTGCCATCACCACTCTGATGCCTGGCTCTGAACAGGAGCAACCACAATTTCAGCGATCACAATCATCGGGTCAGCATACCCCGCAGGCGACTACTCATATTACAGGCTATTACATCAGCCTTCCGTATTCTGACTCTGGCAGCGGTAATGAAGGCCCTGAACAACACCTGCATACTTTGAATTTAAATTGTTTTATCTATCCCTGTAACGGTGTCTGTCGATTTCGACAATCTTCCGATACATCCAATAGCGGAGCGCCAGTTTGTGAAAACAGTTCGACAGACAACACTGGATCACCCTCCGTATCAGACTCATACCCCCATTTAGCCAATACACACCGCTTTGGTTGTATTTCAGTAGACGGGCTCGCGTCAAACTCTATGGTTGCAGGGGCAGCCGATACAATGCCCCCTACCGGACAGGCAACTTGTAGCGTGATCCAGGTCGGAGATGATGGTCAGGTACGACAATGCAAGAAGGTATTCAATAATAAACGGAAACTGTCGCTTCACAAGGACAAATGCCATACCGGGCAAAAAACCTGTGACTTAACATCAATCGGAGAGGATGGCCAGCCAAGATCCTGTGGGAAGGTCTACAAAAGTGCTCAAGCCTTGTCGAATCACAAAAACCAATATCACACCGGGCAAAAAATCTGTAACGTAACAGAAGTAGGGAAGGATGGCCTACAGCGACCATGCGGGAAGGTCTGCAAGAATACTCAAGCCCTGTCGGCTCACAAAAGCAAATACCACACCGGGCAAAAAGCCTGTGACATAACAGTAGTCGGTGAGGATGGCCAGCCCGAGCCATGCGGATTGGTCTGCAAGAATTCCATAGCCCTGTCGAGTCACAAAAGGTGCGTCCACACCAGACAGCAAACCTGTGACGCCAACCTGGTTGGGGTGGATGGCCTGCTGCATCCATGCGGGAAGGTCTGCAAGAATGCTCAAGCCCTGTCGAATCACAAAAGCAATTACCACACCGGGAAAAAAACCTGTGGCATGACTGTGCTCGGAAAGGATGGTCAGTTGCGGACATGCGGGAAGGTCTTCAAAAATGTATCATTACTGTCGTCTCACAAAAGCAGCGTCCACACTGAGCAAAAAACCTGCGAAGTTACTGTGATTGGGAAGAATGGCCAGCCTCTGCCATGCGGGACAGTCTGCAAGAATGCCAAAGCCCTGTCGAATCACAAAAACAATTATCACACCGGGCAACAAACCTGTGAATTCATCTCAGTCGGGGAGGATAACCAGCAGCGGCCGTGCGGTAGGATCTTCAGCAGTATTGCATCACTGTCGGTTCACAAAAGTAAATATCACAGCAAGCAAGAAACCTGTGACTTAAAGGTGCTCGGCAAGGATGATCCGCTGCGACCATGCGGGAAGGGCTGCAAGGATACTCAAGCCCTGTCGAAGCACAAAAGAAGACATCGAAAACGCAAGTCTCTTGATGCGGACCGGAACGATTACCTGACACTTTGAACTGAAACCCGCCCTTTCATGGGGAAAACACAAAAACATACTTATTTGCTTGATCTATCCTTGCTCTTTGTAAACCTGAATACAAGGATAGAATTATTAAACACTCACTCTTTGCAGCGCTGCTGATACTATCGCTGTCCGTCACCTGCCAGGCTAAAACTTTGACGAGACGTTATATTGTCGAGTATGAACAGAATGCAGATTTTCCAAACCAGAACTTTTTTATAAAGCTTGACCGAAATGCATTGTCAGGCAACACATCAGACATTGTCGACACAAACGGCTATGCAGAACCCTATTCACAGCCCGATGACAAACGACACATGACTTATAGCTACAGATTGAAAACGTTCTTCATTGAGTCAATTTCGTGGCAGTGGCTTTATGCTAAGAATCTGCTGGTTGCCTATGAATTGTTCCTGACCACCAGTGACATCCCTTTAAGCTCAAACCCTTATTCATGGATATCTGTAGCAACAGTTATCGCTGTGGGTTGGCTTTTAAAAAGCGATTGGAATCCCTATTCATCCCTTTTTAACCCGATTAAACCACAAGAAGCGAGTCAGAATCCCCCGTTTGCAATTTCTGCTATGATGGCTGGCTCTGAACATGCTCCGCAACAAGGCCAGCCATCAGAATCATCCGGCCAAAAGCCCCCACACACCCCCACTCAAATTAAAGGCTATTTCTTCAGCCTCCTTTATTCTGACTCTGACGACGGTAACGAAGACCCTGAACAACACTCGCATACTTTAGGTTTAAATTGTTATATCTCCCCCTGTAATAGTGTTTGTCAATTCCGACAATCTTCCAATCCATACAATAGCGGTGCGTTGATTTTTGAAGAAAGTTCGACAGACCACACAAAGACAAACCCAGAACCAGACTCATGTCCCAGTTCGGCAAATACACACCACTATCGTTATAAATTTGAAGACGGGGTCGCCATAGACGGGGTCGCCATAGACGGAGTCGCCACAGATGGGGTTGTTCTGAACCCAATGGGAGCAGGGGCAGCGGACCCAACTCACCTTGCAGGGCAAGCAAAGTGCAATGCAATAATACCAGGGAAGGATGGCCAGCAACGACAATGTGGGAAAGTCTGCAAAAATGCCAGAGCTCTAGCATCTCACAGAAGCAAATACCATAGCGGAAAAAAAACCTGTAACTATACAGTAACCGGCGAAGATGGCCGACCTCAGCCATGCGGATTGCTCTGCCAGGATAACAGAACCCTGTATAATCATAAAAACACCGTTCATATCGGGCAAAAAACCTGTGGTGTGACAGTGGTCGGGGAGGATGGTCAGCAGCGACCATGTGGGAAAGTCAGCAAGAATGCTCAAGCCCTGTCATCTCACAAAAGCGCATACCATACCGGGCAAAAAATCTGTGATTTGACCGTGCTCTGGAAAGATGGCCAGCTGCGACCATGCGGTCAGGTTTTCAAGGCTTCACGATCACTGTCGTTTCACAAAAACAGCGTCCATAGCGAGAAAAAAATCTGCAAATTTACAGTGATTGGAGATAATGGCCAGTCGCGACCATGCGGAACTGTATCCAAGAATGCTGAAGCCCTATGGAGTCACAAAAACAATTACCATACCGGGGAAAAAACCTGTGGCATGACTGTCCTCGGGGAGGATGGTCAGCAGCAGGCATGCGGGAAGGTCTTCAAAAATTTAGCATCACTGTCGTCTCATAAAAGCGGCGCCCACACCGGCAAAAAAACCTGCCTGACAGTGGTCGAGAAGGCTGGCCTGCTGCGCCCATGCGGAAAAGTCTGCAATAGTGCACGAGCCCTCTCATCTCACAAAAGCAACTGCCACTCAGGGCAAAAAACCTGTGAACTGACCCTGGTCGATAAGGATGGCCAGCCGCAACCATGCGGAAAGGTCTGCAATAGTGCGCGAGTCCTCTCATCTCACAAAAGCAACTACCACTCAGGGCAAAAAACCTGTGAACTGACCCTGGTTGATAAGGCTGGCCAGCCGCAACCATGCGGAAAGGTCTGCAAAAATGCTCAAGCCTTGTCGAATCACAAAAAAATACATCGAAAACGCAAATCTGTTAATGTGAATCTGGACGATCGCCCTTGATCTGAAACCCGCCCTTTCATATGGAAGACACAAAAGCACTCTTATTTTCTTGACCTATCCTTCCTCTCTGTAAACCAGAAGAGAAGGATAGCACTATTAAACACTCACTCTTTGTAACACTGCTGTTGCTATCGTTGTCTGTCATCTGCCAGGCTGAACCGTTGACAGGACGTTTTATCGTTAAGCTTGAACTAGATGCAGATTCTTCAAACCAGAACTTTTCTATAGTGCGTGAACGGCCTGCATTATCGGGCCCCCCATCAGACATCGTCAACAGAAACAGTAATGAAAAACCAGATTCAGCGTCAGATGACAAACACCACAGACCTGACAGTTACAATTTGAAAACGCCCCTCATTGAGCCGGTTTCATGGCAATGGTTTTACACGACGAATCTACTGCTTGCTTATAAACTGACCCTGACCAGTAAAGACAGCTCTCTATACCCAACCCCTTATTCATGGCTACCTTTAGAACTGGTTATGTTTGCAATCAGCACTATGATGCCTGGCACTGAACATGCTCCTCAACGAGGCCATTCATCAGAATCATTCCACAAGCCCCCCCCACAGCTCCCCAAACATATTAGAGGCTATTTCTTCAGCCTCCTTTATTCTGACTCTGACGACGGTAACGAAGACCCTGAACAACACTCGCATACTTTAGGTTTAAATTGTTATATCTCCCCCTGTAATGGTGTTTGTCAATTCCGACAATCTTCCAATCCATACAATAGTGGTAAGTTGACTTTTGAAGAAGGTTCGATAGACCAAACACACGCAAACCCCGAACCAAACTCATGCCCCCATTCGGCAAAGAGACACTGCTATCGTTGCAATTTTGTAGACGGGGTCGCCTCAGACGGGGTTGTCCTGAACTCAATGGGAGCAGGGGCAACTTATACAACTCACCTTGACGGGCAAACAAACTGCAATGCATTAGTATTAGCTGAGGATGGCCAGCTGCGAGAATGCGGGAAAGTCTACAAAAATGCTAAAGCCCTGTCGTCTCACAAAAGCAATTACCATACCGGACAAAGAACCTGTAACCTGACAGTGGTCGGGGAGGATGGCCTGCCGCGGCCATGCGGCTTGCTCTGCCAGAATGCCAGAGCCTTTTACAATCACAAAAACACCTTTCATACCGCGCAAAAAACCTGTGATGAGATCGTGGTCGGGGAGGCTGGCCGACGCCCATGCGGGAAAGTCTGCAAGAATAATCAAGCCCTGTCATCTCACAAAAGCACATGCCATAGCGGACAAAAAACTTGTGACTTGACCGTGCTCCGGAAAGATGGCCATCTGCAACCATGCGGGAAAGTTTTCAAAAGTGCACGTTCACTGTCGACTCATAAAAGCGGCTTTCACACCAGGCAAAAAAACTGCGAAGTTCTGATGATCGGGAAAGATAGACAGCCACGGCCATGCGGTAGTGTCTGCAAGAATGCTCAGGCCCTGTCAAATCACAAAATAAGGCACCACACCGGGCAAAAAAGCTGTCAAGTAACCGTGGTCGGGAATGACAGCCTGCCAAGGCCTTGCGGAAAGGTATTCAGTAATGCTATATCTCTGTGGGCTCATAAAAAAAGCATCCACAGCGGACAAAGAATCTGTGACTTGACTGTGCCCGGGTTGGATAGCCAGCGGCGGCCATGCGGGAAGATTTACGAGAATAGTCAAGCCCTGATGGATCACAAAAAAAAAACTCACAAGAGGCCACAAACCTGTGGGCTTAGTGTACTCGGGGAGGATGGCCAGCTGCAGCCATGCGGGAAGATTTTCAAAAATGCACGATCACTGTCGACTCACAAAAGCAGCGTCCACACCGAGCATAAAACCTGTAAAGCCAGAATGATCGGGGAGAATGGTCAGTGGCAGCCATGCGGGAGAGTCTGCAGGAATGCTAAAGCCCTATTTAATCACAAAAACAATCACCACACTGTCCAACAAACCTGTAAGGAAACCGTGATCGGGGACGACGGCAAGAGACGGCCATGCGGGAAGGTCTGCAAGAGTACTAGAACACTATCAGATCATAAAAGAAGACATCAAAAACGCAAGCTTGTTAATATGGAGCGGGACGATGAACTCCCCCCTTGAACTTAAACCCACCCTTTAATGAGCAAGGCACAAAAGCACACTTATTTTTTGATCTATCCTTCCTCTCTGTGTACAGAAGGCAAGGATAGAAATATTAAACTCTCACTCTACGCAGCACTGCTCTTACTGTCTTTGTCTGTTATCTGTCAGGCTAAACCGTCGGTTAGACGTTTTATTGTCGAGGTTGGACAGAATTCTGATTTTTCAAGCCAATGCTTTTCTATAAAAAATGACAGACTTACATTGTCAGATAACTTGTCAGACATTGCTGAAACAAATTGCCATGAAGAACCCAATTCATCACCTTATGTAAAACGACACAAACTTGACAGCTACGAGTTGAAAACGCCCCTCATTGAGTCCATTTCGTGCCAATGGCTATACGCTACGAATCTGCTGGTTGCTTATGAACTGATCCTGAACAACAAAGCCCCCCCTATAAACTTAAATCCTTATTTATGGCTGCCTTTAGAAGCGGTTATCACTATCGGTTGGCTTTTAAAAAACTATTGGAAACTCGATTCACCGCTGTATAACCCCATTGAACAACAAGAGGCGAGTCAATCCCTCCCGTTTGCAATCACTGCTATGATGCCCGGCTCTGAACACACCTCGCAGCAAGGCCAGCCATCAGAATCATCCGGCCAGCTTAACCCACAGGCTACCACTAAAATTACAGGCTATTTTAGCAGCCTCCTGTATTCTGACTCTGACTCTGCCGACGGTAACGGAGGCCCTCAACAACACTCACATACCTTGTGTTTAAATTGTTATGTCTATCCTTGTCATGGTCTTTGTCAATTCAAAAAATCTTCCTGTTCGTACAATAGCGGAACGCCGGATTGTGAAGAAAATTCGGCAGGCTACGCAGAAGCTACTCCCGGACAAAGCTCGTACTCTCCTCTGGCCAATAGACACTATCATAATTACAACTCTTTAGACGGGGTCGCCTTAGACGGGGTCGCCTCAGACGGGGTCGCCTCAGACGGGGTCGCCTTTGACTCAATGGTTACAGGGGCAGCCGATGCCACCAGCCCTGCCCAGCAGGCAACTTGCAATGTGATAGTCTTCGGAGAGGATGGTCTGCTCCGACAGTGCGGAAAGGTTTACAAGAATAAAAAAATTCTTTTGTCTCACAAAAGCGGATACCACACCGGGCAAAAAGCCTGTGACGCAATAGTGACTGGGGAGGATAACGAGCCGCGGCTATGCGGAGCGTCCTACCAGAATGCCAAAACTCTGTGGTATCACAAAAGCGTTGCCCACAGTGGGCAACAGACCTGTGTCTTAAGCATGATAGGGGAAAATGGCCAGCAGCGGCCATGTGGGAAAATCTGCGAGAGTATTCGATCTCTGACGGTTCATAAAAGCAGATACCACACCGGACAAAAAACCTGTTGCGTAAACGTTATCTGTGAGGATGGCCAGCAGCGGCCATGTGGAAAGGTATGCATCAATACTGCTGCCCTGATGCATCACAAATCAAAAGAGCATTGCAGGCAACAAACCTGTAGCGTAGCCGTGATCGGGGATGATGGCCAGCTGCAGCCGTGCGGAAGAGTATGCAAGAGTGGTCGATCCCTGTCATCTCACAAAAGCAACGTCCATTCAGGGGAAAAAAACTGTGACATGATAGTGGTTGCTGAGAATGGCCAGAAGCGAGCATGCGGAAAAGTCTGCAAGAATGCTCAAGCCCTCTCGGAGCACAAAAGCAGCAACCACTCCGAGCGGAAAACCTGTGACGTGACCGTGGCTGGAGAGGATGGTCAACAGTGGGCATGCGAGAAGGTCTGCAACAGTGCCAAAGCCCTCCGGGAGCACAAAAGAATATTCCACACCGGGCGACAAACCTGCGACATACCAGTAGTGGGAAAGGATGGTCAGTCACGGCCGTGTGGGAAGGTCTACAACAATGCCAGAGCCATAATGGATCACAGAAGAAGAGTCCACACCGAGAAAAAAAGCTGTGACTCAACAGTAGTCGCAGAGGATGGTCAGCTGCGGCAATGCGGCAAGGTCTGCAAGAATGCTCATGCTCTCTCGCAGCACAAAAGAAGACATCGAAAACGCAAGCCTCTTAATGTGGGCCAGGAAGATGACCTCAGTCCTTTAACTGACACGCACCGTCATGAAGAGATAAAAACACATTTATTTTTTTAATCTATCCTTCATCTCTGTAAACCTGAACACAAGGATAGACTTATTAAATCCTCACTCTTTGCAGCACTTCTGCTAATGTCTTTACTTGCCATCTGCCAGGCCAAACCGTTGACAAGACGTTTTATTGTCGAGTTTGAACAAAATGCAGGTTTTCCAAACCGGAACTTTTCTATAAAGATTGACCGACACACATTGTCGGAAAACCCATCAAATACTGTCGAAATAAACGACTGTCCAGAACCTGATTTACCATCAAATGATATACGACAAAAAACTTACAGTTGCAGAGTAAAAACAACCCTGATTGATTCGATTTCGTGGCAATGGCTTTATACGATAAATCTGCTGGTTGTTTATGAACTGATCCTGACTAGAAGAGACATCTCTTCAAGCTCCAATCTTTATTCATGGGTATCTCCAGAAGCAGTTATCGCTGTCAGCTGGCTTTTAAAAAGCGACTGGAACCCCGATTCATCGCTGTTTAACGCGATTGAAACACAAAAAGCAGTAACTATGTTGACACTGTTGGGTCACCCATTTGCAACCATCACCGCGATGTATGGTTCTGGAAATAGCCAACAACAATCCCGGCCATCAGTATCACCGGGACAGAAAGCACGAAAGACAACAACCCACCGTAAAGGCTCTCTCAATAGCCTCATGATTACAGACTGTGGCGACGGTGATAAATCTCCTCAACGACACCTGCATACTTTAGGTTTAAATTGCTTCATCCATCCCTGTTATGGCGTTTGTCAATTACGACAATTATCCAATAGCAGAGGGTCCGCTGAGTTAGAATACCAGCAGCCCAATGAGTCGTTAACGACTCCGGTGGCGGTGGCAGAAATAAAAATCTACCAATCAGGAGAAACACCCCGACAGGGCTCATGCCCTCATCTGGTTGTTGGATACTGCTTTAGTTGCATGCCCCATTTTAATTTTTTAGACGCTAAAGATTCCCACCAAAACTCACCTTTGGGAACATTGGGTAAAGGTTCAGTCTGTGAAACAGACTCTGCCGGGCAGGCAACCTGTGACGTGATACTGATCGGGAAGGATGGCCAGCAACAACCATGCAGGAAGGTCTTAAAGAATGCCAAATACCTGCAAAAGCATAAAAGAAGCATCCACACCGGACCACAAACCTGCAAGGTAACAATGGTCGCTGAGGATGGTCAGGAGAGATATTGTGGGAAGCTCTGCAAGCATCTTCAAGCTTTGTGGGATCACAAAAGGAGAGACCACTTCAGACCAAAAATCTGCAACGCAAAAGTAGTCACAGCGGTTGGTCAGCAGCAACAGTGTGGGGAAGTCTGCAAGAATGCACGAGCCCTGCTGGATCACATGAAGGTCGAGCACACATGGAAACAAACCTGTAACGAAACCGTTGCCGGAAGGGGTGGCAAGCAGCGGCCATGCGGAAAGACCTTCATCAAAAAAAATGCCCTGTGGCATCACAGAAAAAGACAGCACAGCGGGCAACAGACCTGCAACGTGACCATGATCGGGGGAGATGGCAGACTGCGGCCATGCGGAAAGGTCTGCAAGAGTGTTCAAGCCATGTCCTCTCACAAAAGCAGATACCACGGCTTGCAACGAACCTGTGACGTAACCGTGACCGGGGAGGACGGTCAGCCGTGCCTGTGTGGCGTGGTCTGCAAGAGTGCTAACGCCCTCTCGGATCACAAAAGAAACGAACACACCGGGCAACAAACCTGTGACGCAATCGTGGTCGGGAAGGATGGCCAGAAACGGCCATGTGAGAAGGTCTTCAAGAGTCTTCAAGCTTTTTCGGTTCACAAAAGCAAGTACCACACCGGGCAAAAAATCTGTGACGCAACCGTGATCGGGAAGGATGGTCGGTCGCAGCCATGCAGGAAGACTTGCAAGCATCTTCAGGCACTGTGTTATCACAAAAGAAAAAACCACAGCGGACAACAAACCTTTGACGCAACCTTGATTGAGGAGTACGGCCAGCAGCGGGCGGGCGGGAATGTCTGCAGCAATGCCGCAGCCCCCTTGAACCACAAAAGAAGTCATCGAAAACGCAAGCTTCTTGTGGGCCAGGGCGATGACCTCCTTTCTCAAGAAAGTAAAGTGAAGAAGTAGCTATCTGTTACTTGCCCTTTCAAAAACACATTTATTTTCTTGATCTACCCTTCCTCTCTGTAAATCATAAGGCAAGGATAGAATTATAAAATACTCACGCTCTGCAACACTGCTGTTACTGATATTGTCGTTGTCTGTCTTCTGCCTGGCGAAATCGTTGAAAAAACGTTTTGTGGTCGAGCTTAAACAAAATAAAGATTCTACAAACCCGGGCTTTTCTGTAAAACGTGATCTGGGCATATCGCAGAACAGGCCGTCAGATATTGCCGAAACAAACGGCTATGCCGAACCCGATTTGTCAGTGGATAACTAACAGCACAAACCTGACTGTTACGAGTTGAAAACAACCCTCACTGAGTCGATTTCGTGGCAATGGCTTTGTGCGACGAATCTGCTGGTTGTATATTCTTGATCTATCTTTCATCTCGGTAAACCAGGAATGCAAGGATAGTACTATTAGACTCTCGCGCTTAACAGAAATGCTGCTGCTAATGCTGTTGTCGCCTGTCTTCTGTCAGGCAGAACCGTTGACAAAACGTTTTATTTTCGAGCTTAAAGACAATACAGCTTCTTCAGACCAGAACTTTTCTATAATACGTGACTTGGATACATTGCTGAACAACCCGACTGATATTGTCGAAACAAGCGGCTGTGCAGAACGTGATTTGCCATTGGATAACAAACGACACAGAACTTACAGTTACGATGTGAAAACAACCTTCATTGAGTCGATTTTCTGGCAATGGCTTTACGTGACGAATCTGCTGGTCGCTTTTGAACTGTTCCTGACCACCAAAGACGCCTCTCCAGACTCCAATCCTAATTCATGGCTACTTTTAGACGCAGTTATTGCTGCAGGTTGGCTTTTTAAAAGCGATTGGAGCCCTGATTCGGCACTTTTTAACCCTATTGGACAACAGGCGGCATCTAAGTTGAAACGGGTGGATCTTTCGCTTGCGATCACCACCATGATGCCTGGCTCTGAACATGGCCCACAAAGAGGCCAACCACCTGAATCTTCCGACCAACAAACCCCACAGGCCATCAGCTGCGCTACAGGCTATTTCACTCATCTCTTTTGTTCTAACTCTGGCGACGGTAACGAAAGCCCTCAACAACACTCACATACTTTGGGTTTAAATTGTTTTGTCTATCCCTGTAATGCCGTTTGTCAATTCCGAAAATCTTCAGATTCATCCGATAGCGCAGCGCTGGAATGTGAAGGAAGTTCGACAGACTACACAGGAGCCATACCCGGACAAAGCACATACTCCCATCTGACCAATGCACAGTGTAATAGCTGCAACTCTGAAGACGGGGTCGCCTTAGACGGGGTCGCCCCTGACTTATTGGCTACAGGGGCAGCCCATAGAACGAAACCTGCCGGGCAAAAAGCCTGCAACCTGGTCTTGATCGGTGAGGATGGCCAACTGCTGCAATGCGGAAAGGTCTTCAAGAACACACAATCTCTGTCGTCTCATAAAAGCACATATCATACCGGGCAAAAAACCTGTGACGTATGTGTGGTCGCGGAAGATGGCCAGCTGCGAACATGCGGGAAAATCTTACGGAACGTCAAAAGCCTTAATTATCACAAAAAGAGATACCACACCAAGCAAGAAACCTGTGATGTGACTCTGGTTGGAGTGGATGGCCAGCAGCGGCTGTGCGGGAAAGTCTGCAAGAGTGCTCTGTCTCTGACGGTTCATAAAAGCACAGTCCACACCGGGCAAAAAACCTGTAGCGTAGCTGTGGTCGGGGAGGGTGGCCAACAGCGGCCATGCGGGAAGATCTGCAAGAATGCTCAAGCCCTGTACGATCACAAAAAAAGCAACCACAGCGGGCAAAAAAACTGTAACGTAACTGTGGTCGGGGTGGATGGACAGCAACGATCATGTGGAAAGGTTTGCAAGAGTGCCAGAACCCTGACAATTCACAAAAGCAAAGACCACAGCGAGGAACGAGCCTGTAACAGGACCGTGGTCACGGAAGATGGCCAGCAGCTGACATGTGGTAAGATCTGCAAGAATCTTCAAACTCTGTCTTATCACAAAAGAAAAGACCACACTGGACGACAGACCTGCAACGCAATCGTGATTGGAGAGGATGGCCAGTCGCGGCCATGCGGTATGACCTGCAAGAATGTTGTAAACATGGAAGCTCACAGAAGAAGCTTCCATACCAGGCAACAAACCTGTGACGTGGCAGTCATCGGCCAACCGCAGCCCTGCAGTAAGGTCTGCAGGAATGCTCGAGCCCTGTCTGATCACAAAAGCAAATTCCACACTGGGCAACAAACCTGTACTGTGGCAGTAGTTGGGAAGGATGGTCAGCAGCAGCCATGTGGGACGGTCTTTAAGAATACTCATGCCCTTTGGGATCACAAAAGCAGAATCCACAGCGGGCAAAAAACCTGTGACTTAAGCGTGATCGGAGAAGATGGCCAGCAGCTGCCATGCGGGAAAGTCTACAAAAATGCCGAGGCCCTGAGGAGTCACAAAAAAATCCATCGAAAACGCAAATCTGTTGATGTGGTTCGCGATAGTGACCCCAGACCTTAAACTGACACCCGCAACTCATGAAGAAGATACAAAAACACCTTTATATTCTTGATCTATCCTTCTCCTTTGTAAACCAGGAGGCAAGGATAGAATTATTAAACTCTCACGCTTTGCAACGCTGCTGTTGCTGATACTGTCATTATCTGTCTTCTGTCAGACCGAACCGTTGACAGAACGTTTTATTGCCGGAACAAACGACCGTACAGTGTCCGATTTGCCATTGGATGACAAACGACACAGACCTTTCAATTACGGGATAAAAATAAACTTCATTGACTCGATTTCGTGGCAATGGCTTTACGCGGTGAATCTGCTGGTTACTTATCAACTGATCCTGACCAGCAAAGACGCCTCTTTAAGCTCCAATCTTTATCCATGGCTATCTGCAGAAGCGATTATCGTTGTCGGTTGGCTTTTAAAAAGCAATCGGTGCCCTGATTCAGCGCTGTTTAAGCCTCTTGAACAACAGGCGACATTTATGTTGACAGAGGTTAATCTCTCGTTTGCGATCAACACTATGATGCCTGGCTCTGAAAATAACCCACAACAAGGTTTATCATCAGAATCGCCCGGCCAGCAAGCCCCTCAAGCCATCAACTGCCCTGTAGGCTATTTCGCTCGTCTCTTTTATTCAGACTCTGGGGACGGTAACGAAAACCCTCAACAACAGTCACATACTTTGGGTTTAAATTGTTTCGTCTATCCCTGTAATGGCTTTTGTCAATTCCGAAGTTCTTTAGATTCATCCGTTAGCTTAGCGCTGGAATATGGAGAAAGTTCAGCAGACCACACAAGAGCAAACCCCGGACAAACTTCATACCCCGATTTGGCTAATACACAATGTTATCGTTGGAACTCTTCAGACGGGGTCGCTATAGACTCACTGGCTGCAGGGACAGCCCATACAACGAAACCTCTCGGGCGAAATGCCTGCAACGTGATCGTTGTCCGGCAGGATGGCCAGCAACTGCCGTGCGGGAAGGTCTTCAAGAGTGTTAAATCTCTGTCAGTTCATAAAAGCTCATACCACACCGGGCAAAAAGACTGTAACGTAACTGTGGTCGGGGAGAATGACCAGCTGCGACCATGCGGAAGGCTCTTCCAGAACGCCAAGAGCCTGTATTATCACAAAAAGCGATACCACACCGAGCAAACAAACTGTGATGTAACCGTGGTTGGGGAAGATGGCCAGCAGCGTTTCTGTGGGGAGGTCTGCAAGAGTGCTCAATCTCTGTGGACCCATAAAAGCATACACCACACAGGGCAAAAATCCTGTGACGTAACTGTGATCGGAGAGAATGGCCAGCTGCAACCGTGCGGGCAAGTCCTTCAGAACGCCAGATGCCTGATTTATCACAAAAAGAGATATCACGGCGTACAACAAAACTGTGACGTGGCAGTAATCAGGGAAGATGGCCAGCAGTGGCCATGTGGGACGTTCTGTAAGAATGCTCAAGCCCTATCGGTTCATAAAAGCAGATACCACACCGGGCAACAAACCTGTAACAAGGCGGTAGCCGGGGAGGGTGGTCAGCAGCGGCCATGCGGAAAGGTCTTGAATAGTATCCAAGCCCTGTGGGAGCACAAAAGCAAAATCCACAGCGGGCAAAAAACCTGTGACCTGAACATGGTTGGAGAGGATGGTCAGCAAAGACCATGCGGAACGGTTTGCAAGAATGCCAAAGCCTTGGCGAATCACAAAAGAAGAGGCCACCGCAGGCAAAAAAACCGCTACGAGACAGTGGTCAGGGAAGATGGTCAGCAGCAATCATGCAGGAAGGTCTGCAAGAATATTCATGGCCTGTCGAGTCACAATAGAAGACATCGAAAACGCAGGCTTTTTAATATGGACCTGGACGATGACCCCAATCCTTGAAATGAAACCGGCTCTTTCATGAAAAAGACGAAAAAACACTTATTTTCTTGATCTATCTTTCGTTTCTGTATGACGGAAGGCAAGGATAGAATTATTAAACACTCACTTTTTGCAACACTGCTGTCACTGTCGTTGTCTGTCATCTGCCAGACTAAACCGTTGACAAGAACTTTTATTGCCGAGCTTGAGCAAAATTCAGATTTTCCAAAGCAGAAATTTTCTATAACAAAAGATTGCCGTACATTGTTGGACAACCCATCAGACATTGTCGACATAAACGGCTATCCAGAACCTGATTCGCCGACGAATGACAAACGATACAGCACATTCAGTTACACGCTGAAAACAACCTTCATTGAGCCGATTTCGTGGCAATGGCCTTACGCCACGAATCTGCTGGTAGCTTTTGAACTGATCCTGACCACCAGAGACGCCTCTCCAGTCTACAACACTTATTCATGGCTACCTGTAGAAGCGTTTATCGCTGTCGGCTGGCTTTTAAAAAGCGACTGGAACCCTGATTCACCGCTGCTCAATTCTTTTAGACGACAGTATTTATCTATGTTGTCGCAGGGAGATCACCTGTCTGCGATCACCACTATGATGCCTGGCTCTGAACGTGATCAATCACAAGCAAAGCCCTCAGAATCATCCATCCAACAAGCCCCACAAATCACAACCTACCCTATAGGCTATTTCACCAGTCTTCTGTATTCTGACTTTGATGACGGTAACGAAGCCCCTCAACAACACTCACATACTTTGGGTTTAAATTGTTTCGTCCATCCCTGTAATGATGTTTGTCAATTCGGAAAACCTTCAGATTCATCCGGTAGCGGAGCGCTGGAATATCAAGAAAGTTCGGCAGACCACACAGGCGCACCACCCGAACAAAGCTCATACCCCCATCAGACCAATGCACAGTTTGATAGCTGCGCCTCTACAAAAGGGGTCGCCTTAGACGGGGTGATCATAGACAGGCTCGCCCTTAACTCAAAGGGTACTGATGTAGCCGATACAATTAATCCACCCCGGCAAACAATCTGCAGAGAGTTATTAGTCGGGAAGGATTCTCAACCGCGGCAATGCGGGAAGGCCTTTAAGAATGAAAGATTACTTTCATCTCACAAAAGCGGATACCATACCGGGCAAAAAACCTGTGAGCTAACCCTGGCTGGGGAGGACGGACAACGGCGGTCATGCGGGAAGGTCTGCAAGACTGCTCAAGCCCTGTACTATCACAAAAAAAGCGTCCACAGCGAGCAAAAAACCTGTGGCTTTAGTATGGTCGGAGAGGATGGCCAGAAGCAGGTATGCGCCATAGTCTGCAAGAATGTTCAATCTCTTGCGAATCACAAAAAGCAAAAACACTGCGGGGAACAAACCTGTAGAGTAACCGTAGTCACAGAGGATGGCCTGCAGCAACCATGCGGGAAGATCTACAAGAATTTTCAGGCTCTGTTTTATCACAAAAGAAAAGAGCACACCGGTATACAGACCTGTAACATAACCGTGGTTGGAGAGGATGGCCAGTCGCGGGCATGCGCTATGACCTACAAGAATGTCGCAGCCTTTGGGACTCACAGGAGCATCTACCATACCGGGCAACAAACCTGTGACGAGACATTAGTCGGGAAGGATGTTCAGCAAAGGCCATGCGGGACGGTCTGCAAGAATGCTCTAGCCCTCCGGATTCACAAAAGCAAAGTCCACAGCGGGCAAAAAACTTGTGATATGGCAGTGGTCGGAAAGGATGGTCAGCAGCGGTCATGTGGGAGAGTTTTTAAGAGTGCCCATACCCTGTGGGATCACAAAAGCAAAATGCACAGCGGGCAAAAAACCTGTGACGCAACGGTGGTCGGGGAGGATGGACAGCAAAGAGCATGCGGAACGGTTTGCAATAATGCCAGAGCCCTGACAAACCACAAAAGAAGAGACCATAGCGGGCCAAAAGCCTGTGAAGTGACAGTGGTCGGGAAGGATAGTCAGAAGCGGTTGTGCGGGAAGATCTGCGAAAATGTCCAAGCCCTGTCGAATCACAAAAGAATTCATCGAAAACGCAATCCTGCTGATGTGGATCGGGAAGATGAGCTCAATCCTTGAGCTGAAACCCGCTACTAAAAAAAACACAAAATCCTTTATATTCTTGATCTCTCCTTTCTCTCTGTGACCAGAAGACAAGGATAGAATTATTAAACTCTCACGCTTTGCAACAATGCTGTTGTTTATGCTGTCGTTGTCTGTTTTCTGTCAGATAGAACCGTTGACAAAGCAATTCATTGTCGAACTTAAACAGAATACAGGTTCCTCAAACCAGAGATTTTCTATAAAACCTGACCTGAACACATTGCTGAACAACCCGTCAGATATTGCCGAAACTTACGGCTATGAAGGATCCGGTTTGCCATCGGGTGAAAAACGACACAAACCTGACAGTTACGGATTCAAAACAACCTTCATTGAGTCGATTTCGTGGCAATGGCTTTGCACCACGAATCTGCTGGTTGCTTATCGACTGATTCTGACCACCAAAGGCACCCTTTTAAGCTCCAAGCTTTATTAATGGGTACCTTTAGAAGCGGTTATCGCTGTGGATTGGCTTTTAAAGAACTATTGGAACCCCGATTCACCGCTGCTTAATCCTCTTGAACAACAGACCTCACCTGTGCTGACACGGGGAGTTCACCCTTTTGCGATCATCACTATGATGTCTGGCTCTGAACGAAGCCAACCGCAAGGCCAGCTATCAAAATCATCCGGCAAACAAGCCCTGCAAACCACCACCTGCCCAAAAGCCTATTTCACTCATCTTCTTTATCCTGACCCTGGTGACGGTGCCCCCTATACAACACTCACATACTTTAGGTTTAAATTGTTCTATCTATCCCTGTTATGGCGTTTGTCAATTCCGACAATCTTCCCACTCATCCGATAGCGGAGCATTCAACTCAGGAGAGAGCTCAACAGACTCCCCAGAGTCAACAACCGAACCGAACTGTGCTCCTACTTGTTCGATAGATACCTCCATAGCTGTAAATCTGAAGATAAGGCCAGCTGAAACTTGGGTGCAGCTGCCGCCGATACAGTTACTCCTGCCGGACAAGCAACCTGCAACTTGATCACGTTCTGCAGATGTGGCCAGCTAATGCAATGCGGGAGGATCTTCAAGAATAAAAAAACACTGCTCTCTCACAAAAGTAACTATCACGCCGGGCGAAGAACCTGTAACGTCACTATGGTCGGGGAAGATGGCCTACAACGGCCGTGCATAGTTGTTAGGAAGGATGATCTGCCGCGACCATGCGCAAAGGCTTACTCGAATACTAAAGCCTTATCAACTCATAAAAGCGGACACCATACCGGGTAACGAACCTGTGACTTTACCTTAGTCGGGGAAGATGGCCGGTTGCGATCATGCGGGGCGGTCTGCAAAAATGCCCTGCCCCTGTCGAAGCACAGAAAGATCCATCGAAAACGCAAGCCTTTTGATGTGAATTTAGACCATGACCTTAATCCTTGAACGGAAAACTGCGCTTTCATGAGGAAGTTACAAAAACACACTTATATTCTTGATCTATCTTTCCTTTCTGTATGACAAGAGGCAAGAATAGAATTATTAAACACTCACTCTTTGTAGTACTGATGCTGCTGTCTTTATCTGTCATCATCCGGGCCAATCCATTAACAAGACGATTTATTGTCGAGCTTGAACACAATACAGATTCTCCAAACCAGAACTTTTCTATAAAGCCTGACTGGCATATTTTGTCAGACAACCTGTCAGACATTGCCGAAAAAAAAGACTATACAGAGACCGCTTTGTCATCAGATGACAAACGACACAGACCTAACGACTACGGGGTAACAACGCCCTTTATTGGATCGATTTCGTGGCAATGGCTTTACGCGACAAATCTCCTGGTTGCTTACGAACTTATCCTGACCACCGGAAACAACCGTGAAAGCTCCCACCATTGTTCATGGGTACCTGTAGAAGCGGCTATCGCTGTCGGTCAGCTTTTAAAAAGCTATTGGAACCCGTATTCACCGCTGTTTAATCCGATTGAACCAAGAGAGACGAGTGAAAACCACACGTTTGCAATCACCACTATGATGCATGGTTCTATAGATGACCAACAACAAGGCCAGCCATCGAAATCATCAGGCCAGCAAGCCCCACAAGTAACTACCCATTCTGCAGGCTCGTTCAATCATTTCCTTTATTCTGACTCTGGTGAAGGTAACCAAAGCCCACAGCAACACTCACATACCTTGGGTTTGAATTGTTTCGTCCATCCCTGCAACGGCCTTTGTCAATTTCTACAACCTTCCGATTCATCCGATAGCGGAGCAATCAAATCAGTAAAAATCTCGAAAGACTACACAGGAGCCACACCCAAACCAAGATCATGTCCCCATTTAGACAATAGACACTGCTATAGTTGTAATTCTGCAAATGGGGTCGCCTCAAACCCGCTGGCTGCAGGAACAGCCAATACAGCTCCCGCACCAGCAGGGCTAGCAACCTGCAACGTGATAGTGTTCAGGGAAGGTGGCCAGTTAATACAATGCGGGAAGATCTGCAAGACTAAGAGATCACTGTCCTCTCACAAAAGCAACTACCACACCGGGCAAAAAACCTGTTACATGACCATGGTCGGGGAAGATGGCCTGCAGCGATCATGCGGGAGGATCTGCAAGAATGCTCAAACTCTGTCGGATCACAAAAAAAGCGTCCATACCGGACAACAAATCTGTGACGTAACCCTGGTTAGAGAGGATGGCCAGTCTCGCCAATGTGGAGCGGTCCGCAAAAGCGCTAAAGCCCTGTCGGATCACAAAAGCAAATACCATACGGGACAGAGAACCTGTGAAGTAAAAATGGTCGGGGAGGATGGCATTCAGCGAATATGCGGGATGGTTTGCAAGAGTGCTCAGAACCTGTTGGATCACAAAAGAAGAAACCACACCGGGCAAAAAATCTGTGACGCGACCGTGGTCGGGGAGAATGGTCAGCAATGCCGATGCGGAAAGGTCTGCAAGAGTGCTAAAGCCTTGGTAAATCACAAAAGAGTAGACCACAGCGGACAAAAAACTTGTGACGAGACCGTGGTCGGAAAGGATGGTCAGCAGCGGCCATGTGGGACAACCTGCAAGAATGCTGCAGCTCTTTCGACTCACAAAAGCAGTTTCCACAGAGGGCAAAAAACCTGTGACCTGACCGTGGTCGGGGAGGATGGTCAGCAGCTGCGATGCGGGACAACCTTAAAGAATGCTAAAGCCCTGTACGCTCACAAAAGAGCACATCGAAAACGCAAGCCTGTTGATGAGAATTGAGACGATGACCTTCATCCTTGAATGGACACCTGCCCTTTTAGAGGGTGTCGCAAAACTCTCTCCAACGTGCGAACGAGTTGACTCTCGTCATTCCCGACTTCATTCTCGTCATTCCCGACTTCATTCTCGTCATTCCCGACTTCATTCTCGTCATTCCCGACTTCATTCTCGTCATTCCCGCGAAGGCGGGAATCCACACTGATTCACCACCAGAACCATACTGCCCGGCGCCCCCTGGCCTTGTCATCCCCGAGAAGGCAGAGATCCACCGTTGGCGCTGAATTCCCGCCTTCGCGGGAATGACGACCTCAGAGCATGGGAACGAGCTATTGGAGTTTTGCGACACCCTCTTTATGAGGAAGACACAAAAACAATTGTCTTGATCTATCCTTCCTCTCTGTATTCCAGAAGACAGGGATAGAATTATTAAACACTCACTCTGTGCAACACTGCTGTTGATATCGTTGTCTGTTATCTGTCATGCCAAACCATCTACAGAACGATTTATTGTCGAGCTTGAACAGAATGCTTATTTTACAAACGAGAGCATTTCTATAAGGTCTGCCTACCACACTCTGTTGGACAACCTGTCAGCAGTTTATAAACGACAAAGAACTGACAGTTACGAGGTCAAAACGCCCCTTATTGAATCGATTTCGTGGCAATCTTTTTACGCCACGAATCTGCTGGTTGCTTATGAACTCATCCTTACCCCCAGAGACACCCGTCCGGGCTCCCACCACTGTTCCTGGATACCTATAGAAGTGGTTATCGCTATCGGCCAGCTTTTAAAAAACTATTGGAACCCGGATTTACCATTGTTTAACCCGGCTGGACAACAAGAGTCGAGTGAAAATCACACGTTTGCGATCACTACAGCGTTGCCCGATGCTAGAAATGACCAACAACAAGGCCAGCCATCAGAATCATCCGACCAGCAATCCCGGCAAGTCCCCCCCCACCCTATAGGCTATTCCAACCATCTCCTTTATTCTGATTCTGGTGACGGAAACGAAGGCCCTCAACAATACTCACATACTATGGGTTTAAATTGTTTCGTCCTTCCCTGTCATGGCGTTTGTCAATTCCGACAATCTTGCGACTCTTCCGGTAGCGGAGCACTCAACTCAGTAGCAAGCTCGGCAGACTCCACAGGAGCAACAGCCGAGCCTGGATCATGCCCCTATTTGACCAGCAGACACTGTTATAGTTGCAACTCTGTAGCCGGGGTCGCCTCATACTCAATGGCTACCGGGGCAGTCGATTTAACGCCCCCTGCAGGGCAAGCAAACTGCAATGTTGTAGTGTTTAGCGAAGGTGGTCAGATACGGCAATGCGGGAAGGTCTGCAAGAATGAAAAAGCACTGTCCAGTCATAAAAGAAACTACCACTGCGGGCAACAAATCTGTAACCTGACCCTGGTCAGTGAAGATGGCCAGCAACAGCAATGCGGAAAGGTCTGCAAGACTGTTAAAGCCCTGTCGAATCACAAATACAAAAAACACAGCGGACAAAAAACCTGTGAAGTAAAAATGGTCGGGGAGGATGGCCAGCAGCGGTCATGCGCAAGAATCTTCAGGAACGCTGAATCTCTGTCGAATCACAAATGCAAAAAACACAGCGGACTAAAAACCTGTGAAGTAAAAATGGTCGGGGAGGATGGCCAGCAGCAGTCGTGCGGAACAATCTTCAGGAACGCTCAATCTCTGTCGAATCATAAACGCATCGTCCACGGCGGGCAAAAAATCTGTGACTGGAAAGTACTCGGTGAGAATGGCAAGCTGCGGCCATGCGGGCAGGTCTGCAATAATGTTCTAAATCTGTCGAATCACAAAAGAAAGGCTCACTCGGGGCAAAAAATCTGTGACGTAACCGTGCTTGGGAAGGATAGCCAGCAGCGGCCATGCGGAAAGGTCCTCAAGAACGCAGGATCACTGTCGACTCACAAAAGCCTCATCCACAGCGGGTATAGAACCTGTGATGTAAAAGTAGCTGAGGAGGATGGCATTCAGCGACTATGCGGTTCGATCTGCAGTAATACTCGAGCCCTCTTGAGTCACAAAAGCAAAGTCCACAGCGGGCAAAAAACCTGTAACGTGGTCATAAACGGGAAGGATGGCCAACGACGGCGATGTGGGATGACCTGCAAGAATCATTCAGTCCTGTGGGATCATAAAAGAAGAGACCACTTCGGGCAAAAAACCTGCAGCATGACCGTGACCGGGAAAGATGGTCAGCAGGGACCTTCTGGAAAGGTCTGCAAAAATGCCATAGACCTGTCAAATCACAAAAGAACACATCGAAAACGCAAGCCTGTTGATGTGAATTAAAACGATGACCTTAATCCTTGATAGGACACTCGCCCTTTCACAAGGAGAATACAAAAACACACTTATTGTCTTGATCTATCCTTTCTCTCTGTACCCCAGAAGGCAAGGATAGAATTATTAAATGTTCACTTTTTGCAGCACTGCTGTTGCTGTCGTTGTCCATCATTTGCCAGGCCAGGCCATTGACAAGACGATTTATTGTCGAGCTTGAACAGAATGCTGATTTTCCTGACCAGCACTTTTCTATAAAACATGACTGGCATACATTGTCGGACAGCCCTTCAGACATTGTCGACAAACAAGGCTGTGCAGAGCACGGCTTGCCATCGCATAAAAAACGACATAAATCTTACAGTTGCGCAGTAAAAACCACCTTCATTGAGTCGATTTCGTGGCAATGGCTTTACACTACGAATCTGTTGATTGCTTATGAACTGATCCTGACCATCAAAAACAACTCTCCACACCCAAACCCTTATTCATGGCTGCCTCTAGAAGCAGTTATCACCGTCAGCTGGCTTTTAAAAAGCTATTGGAACCCCAATTCGCCGCTGTTTAACCTGATTGAACAAAAAAAGGCAATGCAAGAACACCCCTTTGCGATCACCACTATGATGGCTGGCTCTGAACATGACCCACAACAAACAACACCATCAGAATCGTCCGGCCAGTCAGTCCCACAGGCCATCACCTTCCCTAAAGGCTATTTCACTCAACTTCTTTATTCTGACTCTGCCGATGGTAACGAAAACCCTCAACAACACTCACATACTTTGGGTCTGAATTGTTTCCTCCACCCCTGTAATGACGTTTGCCAATTCCGACAATCTTCGGATTCATCTCCTGGCGAAGTGCTGGATTGTGAAAAAAGTTCAGCAGACCACACAGGAGCAACACCAGAACAGGGCTCATGCTCTCATTTGGCAAGTACACACTGTTATCGTTGCAACTCTAAAGACGGGCTTGCCTCAGTCTCAGAAGATACAGGGGAAGCCCATACAACTGACACTGCCGGGCAAACAACCTGCAACGTGATAGTGCCCGGGAAGAATGGCCAACAACGACCATGCGGGAAAGTCTGCAAGAATGCTCGAGCCCTGTCGGTTCACAAAAGAAAAATACACTCCGGGCAACAAACCTGTAATGAGACCGTGGCCGGGAAAGATGGCCAGCTGCGGCCATGTGGGAAGGTCTACAAGTGTGCTAAAGCCCTGTCGGGACACAAAGCCAAATACCACACCGGGCAAAAAACCTGTGTCGTAATAGTAGTCAGGGAGGATGGCCAGAAGCACCCGTGCGGGAAGATCTACAAGTGTGCTCAAGCACTGTCGGATCACAAAGCCAAATACCACACCGGGCAAAAAACCTGTGTCTTGACAGTAGTCAGGGAGGATGGTCAACCACGGCCATGCGGGAGGGTCTGCAAGAATTCTCAAGCCCTGATGGATCACAAAAGAAAAGTTCACACCGGACAACAAACCTGTGACGTGACCGTGGTCACGGAACATGGCCAGCAGCGACCGTGCGGGAAGGTCTGCAAGAATGCTCAATCTCTTTCGAGTCACAAAAGCAAAGTCCACAGCGGGCAACAAACCTGTGACTTGATCGAGGTCGGGAAGGATGGTGAGCAGCAGGCATGCGGCAAGGTATTCAAGAATACTAACTCTCTGTCAACTCACAAAACTATATACCACACCGGGCAAAAAACCTGCAGCATGACCGTGATCGGGGAAGATGGCCAGCAACGACCGTGTCGGAAGGTCTGCAAAAATGCCATAGACCTGTCAAATCACAAAAGAACACATCGAAAACGCAGGCCTGTTGATGTGAATTAAAACGATGACCTTAATCCTTGATAGGACACTCGCCCTTTCACAAGGAGAATACAAAAACAGACTTATTGTCTTGATCTATCCTTCCTCTCTGTGTACCAGAAGGAAAGGATAGAATTATTAAATGTTCACTTTTTGCAGCACTGCTGTTGCTGTCGCTGTCCTTCATTTGCCAGGCCAAGCCATTGGTAAGACGTTTTATTGTCGAGCTTGAACAGAATGCTGATTTTCCTGACCAGCACTTTTCTATAAAACGTGACTGGAGTACATTGTCGGGCAACCCGTCAGACATTGTCGACAAAAACGACTATGCAGAGCCGGGTTTGCCATCGCATAACAAACGACATAAACCTGACAGTTATGGAGTGAAAACCACCTTCATTGAATCGATTTCGTGGCAATGGCTCTACACCACGAACCTACTGATTGCTTATGAACTGATCCTGACCACCAAAGACAGCTCTCTCTGCCAAAACGCTTTTTCATGTCTGTCTTTAGAAGCAGTTATCACTGTCAGCTGGCTTTTAAAAAGCTATTGGAACCCCAATTCGCCGCTGTTTAACCTGATTGAACAAAAAAAGGCAATGCAAGAACACCCCTTTGCGATCACCACTATGATGGCTGGCTCTGAACATGACCCACAACAAACCACACCATCAGAATCGTCCGGCCAGTCAGTCCCACAGGCCATCACCTTCCCTAAAGGCTATTTCACTCAACTTCTTTATTCTGACTCTGCCGATGGTAACGAAAACCCTCAACAACACTCACATACTTTGGGTCTGAATTGTTTCCTCCACCCCTGTAATGACGTTTGCCAATTCCGACAATCTTTGGATTCATCTCCTGGCGAAGTGCTGGATTGTGAAAAAAGTTCAGCAGACCACACAGGAGCAACACCAGAACAGAGCTCATGCTCTCATTTGGCAAGTACACACTGTTATCGTTGCAACTCTAAAGACGGGCTTGCCTTAGCCTCAGAGGATACAGTGGTAGACCATTCAACTGGCACTGCCGGACAAACAGCCTGCAAATTGATAGTGCTCGGGAAGAATGGACGACAGCAACCATGCGGGAAGGTCTGCAAGAATGAAAAAGTACTTTCATCTCACAAAAGCCAATACCATACCGGACAAAGAACCTGTGTCATGACAGTCGTCAGGGATAATGGCCAACAGCTGCTATGCAGGAAGGTCTTCAAGACTGCTCAAGCCCTGTCGGTTCACAAAAGAAAAATACACTCCGGGCAACAAACCTGTAATGAGACCGTGGCCGGGAAAGATGGCCAGCTGCGCCCATGTGGGAAGGTCTACAAGTGTGCTCGAGCCCTGTCGGATCACAAATCCAAATATCACACAGGGCAAAAAACCTGTGTGGTAACAATAGTCAGGGAGGATGGCCAGCCACAGCCGTGTGGGAATGTCTGCAAGAATGCTCACGCCCTGTCGGTTCACAAAAGAAAAATACACTCCGGGCAACAAATCTGTAATGAGACCGTGGTCGGGAAAGATGGCCAGCTTCGGCCATGCGGGAAGGTCTGCACGTGTGCTGAAGCCCTGTCGGGACACAAAGCCAAATACCACACGGGGCAAAAAACCTGTGTCGTGACAGTAGTCACGGAGGATGGTCAGCCACAGCCATGCGGGAAGGTCTGCAGGAATGCTCACGCCCTGACGATTCACAAAAGAACAATCCACTCCGGGCAACAAACCTGTAGCCTGACCGTGGCCGGGAAGGATGGCCAGCTGCGGCTATGTGGAAAAGTCTACAAGAGTGCTCAAAGACTGTCGGATCACAAAGCCAAATACCACACCGGGCTAAAAACTTGTCTAATGACAAAAGCCTGCGAGGATGGCCAAAAGCGACCATGCGGGAAGGTCTGCGAGACTGCCCAAGCCCTGTTGGATCACAAAAGAAAAGCGCACACCGGGCAACAAACCTGTAACGTGCCCGTGGTCGGGGAGGATAGCCTGCTGCGGCCGTGCGGGAGGGTCTACAATAATGCCCAAAATCTGTCGGATCACAAAAGAGTAGCCCACACCGGGCAAAAGATCTGTGACGTGATCCTGATCGGAGATGATGGCCAGCGGCAGACATGCGGCAGGGTCTTCAGTAATGCTAAATATCTGTCTTCTCACAAAACCAAATACCACTCCAGGCAAAAAACCTGTAACCTGCCCGTGATCGGGGATGATGGCCTGCAGCGACTTTGTGGGAAGGCATGCAAAAATGCCATAGAGCTGACGAATCACAAAAGAACACATCGAAAACGCAAGCCTGTCGATGTGAATTGAGACGATGATCTAAATCCTTGACAGGACACTCGCCCTTTCACGAGTAAGATACAAAAACACACCTATTTTCTTGATCTATCCTTCCTCTCTGTATACCGGAAGGCAGAGATAGAATTATTAAACACTCTCTCTTTGCAGCACTGCTGTTGCTGTCGTTGTCGGTCATTTGCCAGGCCAGGCCATTGGTAAAACGTTTCATTGTTGAGCTTGAACAGAATGCTGATTTTCCTGACCAGCACTTTTCTATAAAACGTGACTTGAGTACACTGTCGTACATCCTGTCAGACATTGTCGAAAAAAACGACTATACAGAGCCGGTTTTTCCATCGCATATCAAACGACACAAACCTGACAGTTACGGAGTAAAAACCACCCTCATTGACTCAATTTCGTGGCAATGGCTTTACACCACGAACCTACTGATTGCTTATGAACTAATCCTGACCACCAAAGGCAACTCTCTATGCCCAACCCTTTATTCATGGCTGCCTTTAGAAGCGGTTATCACTGTCAGTTGGCTTTTAAAAAGCTATTGGAACCCTGGTTCACCGCTGTTTAACCCGTTTGAACAAAAAAAGAAGATTCAAGATCACCCGTTTGCGATCACCACTATGATGGCTGGCTCTGAACAAACTCCACAACAAGCACCTCCATCAGAATCCTCCGGCCAGCCAGTCCAACAAGCCATCACTTTCCCCAAAGGCTATTTTACTCAACTTCTTTATTCTGACTCTGCCGACGGTGACGAAAACCCTCAACAACACTCACATACTTTGGGTCTGAATTGTTTCGTCCATCCCTGTAATGACGTTTGCCAATTCCGACAATCTTCGGATTCATCCGATAACGGAGCGTTGGCAACACACGGACAAAGTTCATGCCCCTGTTTGACCAATGCACACTGTTATTGTTCTACAAATGGAGCCCCCTCGGACGGGTTCGCTTCAGACTCAATAGTTACAGGGGCCGCAGATAACCCCCCTCCTGCCAGGCAGACAATCTGTAACGTGATCATGATCGGAGATGATGGCCAGCTGCAGCAATGCGGGAGGGTTTTCAAGAATGAAAAAAGTATGTCATGTCACAAAAGCTTAAACCATCGTGGGCAAAAAACCTGTGTCGTAAAAGTATTCAGTGAGGATGGCCAACAGCGGCCATGCGGGACGGTCTGCAAGACTGCACAAGCCCTGTCGGATCACAAAAGAAAAGTTCACACCGGACAACAAACCTGCAATGTGACCGTGATCAGGGAGGATGGCCAGGAGCGGCCATGCGGGAAACTCTGCAAGAGTGCTCAGTCTCTCTCGCTTCATAAATCCAGACACCACTACGGGCAAAAAACCTGCGACGTAATCCTGGTCGGAGAGGATGGCCAGCAGCGACCTTGCGGAACGGTCTGCAAGAATGTCGACACTCTACGGTATCACAAAAATAACATTCACATCGGGCAACAAACCTGTGACGTTATGATGGTCGTGGAGGATGGCGAGCGACAGCCATGCGGAAAGGTTTTCAAGAATGCCTATACCCTGTCAGCTCACAAAAAAAGAAAGCACAGCGAGCAAAAAGCCTGTGATGTGATCGTGACCGATGAGGATGGTCAGGAGCGACCGTGCAGGAAGGTCTGCAAGAGTGTCAGCGTTCTACAGGAGCACAAAAGACGCACTCACATCGGGCAACAAACCTGTGACGTTATGATGGTCGGGGAGGATGGCGAGCGACGGCCATGCGAAAAGGTTTTCAAGAATGCCTATACCCTGTCAGCTCACAAAAAAAGAAAGCACAGCGAGCAAAAAGCCTGTGATGTGATCGTGACCGATGAGGATGGTCAGGAGCGGCCGTGCAGGAAAGTCTGCAAGAGTGTCAGCCTTCTACAGGAGCACAAAAGACGCACTCACATCGGACAACAAACCTGTGACGTTATGATGGTCGGGGAGGATGGTGAGCGACGGCCATGCGAAAAGGTTTGCAAGAATGCCTATACCCTGTCAGCTCACAAAAAAAGAAAACACAGCGAGCAAAAAGCCTGTGATGTGATCGTGACCGATGAGGATGGTCAGGAGCGGCCCATGCGGGATTCTCTGCAAGAATTATAAAACTTTGCCGGTCCACAAAAGAAGCTTCCACTCCCGGGAACAAAACTGTGACGTGACCGTGGTCGGGGAGAATGGCCAAACTCGGCCATGCGGTAGGGTCTGCAAGAATATTTCAGCCCTGTCGGACCATAAAAGAAGGGACAACTCCGAGCATAAAACCTGTAACCTGCCCGTGATCGGGGATGATGGCCTGCAGCGACTTTGTGGGAAGGTTTGCAAAAGTGCCTTAGACCTGTCGAATCAAAAAAGAATACATCGGAAACGCAAGCCTGTTGATGTGAATTGAGGCAGTGACCTTAATCCTTAAGCAGACACTCACCCTTCTCCGAGCAATATACAAAAACACACTTATTTTCTTGATCTATCCTTCCTCTCTGTATACAGGAAGGCAGAGATAGAATTATTAAACACTCTCTCTTTGCAGCACTGCTGTTGCTGTCGTTGTCCGTCATTTGCCAGGCCAAGCCATTGACAAGACGTTTTATTGTCGAGCTTGAGCAGAATGCTGATTTTCCTAAACAGCACTTTTCTATAAAAAATGACTTGCGTATATCGTCGGGCCCCCTGTCAGACATTGTCGACTTACTCGGCTGTGCAGAGCCCGGTTTGCCATCGCATAACAAACGACATAAACCTGACAGTTACGCAGTGAAAACCACCTTCATTGACTCGATTTCGTGGCAATGGCTCTACACCACGAACCTACTGATTACTTATGAACTGATCCTGACCACCAAATGCACCTCTCTACGCCCAACCCTTTATTCATGGCAGCCTTTGGAAGCGGTTATCACTGTCAGTTGGCTTTTAAAAAGCTATTGGAATCCCAGTTCACCGCTGTTTAGCCCGTTTGGACAAAAAAAGAAGATTCAAGATCACCCGTTTGCGATCACCATTATGATGGCTGGCTCTGAACAAGCTCCAAAACAAGCACCACCATCAGAATCGTCCGGCCAGCCAAGCCCACAGGCCACCACCTTCCCCAAAGGCTATTTTACTCAACTTCTTTATTCTGACTCTGCCGACGGTGGCGAAAACCCTCAACAACACTCACATACTTTGGGTCTGAATTGTTTCGTCCATCCCTGTAATGACGTTTGCCAATTCCGACAATCTTCGGATTCATCCGGTAGTGGAACGCTGGCAACACCCGGACAAAGTTCATGCCCCTGTTTGACCAATACACACTGTTGTTGTTCTACAAATGGAGCCCCCTCGGACGGGTTCGCCTCAGACTCAATAGTTACAGGGGCCGCAGATAAAACGCCTCCTGCCAGGCAGACGACCTGTAACGTGATCATGATCGGAGATGATGGCCAGCTGCAGCAATGCGGAAGAGTTTTCAAGAATGAAAAAAGTATGTCATGTCACAAAAGCTTATACCATAGCGGAAAAAAAACCTGTGTCATAAAAGTAGTCAGGGAGAATGGCCAACAGCGAACATGCGGGAAGGTCTGCAAAAGTGCACAAGCCCTGTCGGATCACAAAAGAAAAGTACACACCGGAGAACAAACCTGCAACGTGACCGTGATCGGGGAGGATGGCCAGGAGCGGCCATGCGGGAAGACCAGCAAGAATGCTCAGGCCTTGTTGTCTCATAAAGGAAGATACCACTGCGGGCAAAAAACCTGTGACAAGATTGTGAGCGGGGAGGATGACCGGCAACGGCCATGCGGAAAGGTCTTTAAAAATGCTTTAGCCCTGTTTAATCACAAAAACAGGGACCACACCGGACAAATAACCTGTGACGAGATCGTGATCGGGAAAGATGGCCAGCAACGACTATGCGGAAAGCTCTTCAAGAACCTTCAAGCTCTGACAAATCACAAAAGAACCCATACCGGGCAAAAAACCTGCGTGGTGACAGTGATCGGGAAAAATGGTCAGCGGCGGCCATGCGGAAGGGTCTACAAGAATGAAAAAGCACTTTCATCTCACAAAAGCCAATACCATACCGGACAAAAAACCTGTGTCAAAACAGTAGTCAGGAAGGATGGCCAGAAGCACCCATGCGGAACGGTCTGCAAGAATGCTATGGCCCTGACGCTTCACAAAAGAATACGCCACTCCGGACAACAAACCTGTAAACTGACCGTGACCGGAAAAGATGGCCAGCTGTGGCCATGCAGGAAGGTCTGCAAGAATGCTCACGCCCTGACGTTTCACAAAAGAACACTCCACTGTGTGCAACTAGCCTGTGACATGACCTTGACCGGGAAGGATGGCCAGCTGCAGCCATGTGGAAAGGTCTACAAGAGTGAGCAAGCCCTAGAGAATCACAAAAAAAAAGTTCACACCGGGCAAGGAGCCTGCAAAGTGACCGTGATCGGGGAGGATGGCATTGAACAACCATGCGGTTCGGTCTGCATGAGTGCTCAAGCCCTTCTGGATCACATAAGCAAAGTCCATAGTGGACTAAAAATCTGTGACGTGATCGAGGCAGGAGAAGGTGGCCAGCAGGTATGCGGCAGGGTATTCAGTTATGCTAAATCTCTGTCATCTCACAAAACCAAATGCCACTCCGGACAAAAAACCTGTATCCAGGTCATAGTCGGGAAGGATGGCCAGCGACGACCATGCGGTAAGGTGTGCAAGAATATTTCAACCCTGGCGGACCATAAAAGAAGAGACCACTCCGGGCAAAAAACCTGTAACCTGCCCGCAGTCGGGAAAGATGGCCAGCAGCGACTTTGCGGGAAGGTCTGCAAAAGTGCCTTAGACCTGTCGAATCACAAAAGAATACATCGAAAACGCAAGCCTGTTGATGTGAATTGAGACAATGATCTTGATTCCTGAACGGACACTCACCCTTTCATGAGGAAAATACAAAAACACACTTATTTTCTTGATCTATCCTTCCTCCCTGTATTCCGGAAGGCAAGGATAGAATTATTAAACGCTCACTCTGTTCTGTACTGCTGTTGCTGTGGGCATCTGTCATTTGCCAGGCCAAGCCATTGACAAGACGTTTTATTGTCGAACTTGAACAAAATGCTGATTTTTCTAACCTGAACTTTTCTATAAAACATGACTGCCGTACATTGTCGGGCAGCCCATCAGAAATTGTCTACAAACACAGCTATTCAGAGCCCAGTTTACCATCAGATAACAAACGACATAAACCTTACAGTTATGGCGTGAAAACCACCTCAATTGAGTCGATTACGTGGCAATGGCTGTACACTACGAATCTGCTGATTGCTTGTGAACTGACCCTGATCACCAAAAGCCCCCCTCCGCGCTCAATCTCTTATTCATGGCCGCCTGTAGAAGCGTTTATCACTGTCAGTTGGCTTCTAAAGAGCTATTGGAACCCCGATTCACCACTGTTTTATCCGATTGAACAAAAAAAGGCGACTCTAAATCAACCACTTGCCATCATCACTATGATGGCTGGCTCTGAAGATATCTCACAACAAGCCCCACCATCAGAATCGTCCGGCCAACCATTCCCGCGGGCTATCACCATCCCTTCAGGCTATTTCACTCAGTTCCCCTATTCAGACTCTGGCGACGGTAACGAAAACCCTCAACAACACCCACATACCCTGGGTCTAAATTGTTTCGTCTATCCCTGTCATGGCATTTGTAGATACGGGTTATCATCCACTGGCAGAGAACTCAGAGAATCGCCGCTGAATTCCCTGGAACATTCGGCAGGCCACTCAGGGCCAGTTAGTTACGATGTGCCAGACTCCGGACAACTGCCTCTCAGCACTGATGATCTGGTTGCAATCAATGGGTTACTCAATCTGCATGGTTTGGGCCTTCACAAAGCAACCGGAATTTCCTGTGCGCTCCCCCCTGTCACTCCCCCAACAGGGACTTCTGAAACAGGGCAAACATCAGGATCAGCCCAATGCGGCCAGAGCCTGCCTCGTCTTTCCCCTACAGGCGCAACAGACAACAGTGGGCAACGAGCCTGTGACCCAACCCTGGTCGGGGCAGATGACCAGCAACGAGCGTGCGGGAAGGTCTGCAAAGATAAAACAGCGCTGATCTCTCACAAAAGAAGCTACCACACCGGGCAAAAAAACTGTGACGAGACCTTGGTCGGTGAAGATGGCCTGCAGCGGTCATGCGGAAAGGTCTGCAAAACGGCTAAAGCCCTTACGGAACACAAAAGCAAATACCACAGCGGACGAAAAATCTGTGAAGTTAAAGTGGTCGGGGAGGATGGCCAGCAGATACCTTGCGGGAAGATCTTCGTCTGTGCTCAATATCTGTACACTCATAAAAGCAGCATCCACGCCAGGCAAAAAAGCTGTGACTTGAAGGTGCTCGGGGAGGATGGCCAGCTGCGGCAATGCGGGAATGTCTGCAAGAATGGTCTAGTCTTGGCGAATCACAAAAGAAAAGCACACTCCGGGCAAAAAACCTGTGACATCTTTTTGGTCTCAGAGGACGGCCAGCAGCGACCATGTGGGAAGACCTGCAAGAATTCTCAAATCCTGTCAAATCACAAAAGGAAAGACCACACAGGCCAACAAATCTGTAGCGCGACAGTGGTCGGGAAGGACGGTCAGCCGCAACCATGCAGAAAGGTCTGCCTGAATACTAAAGCCTTGTCAGATCACAAAAGCAGATACCACAGCGGACAACGAACCTGTGACTTGCTCCTGATCGGGGAGGATGGCCAACAACAGCTATGCGGGCAGGCCTGTATGAATGCTCAAGCCCTGTCGGATCACAAAAAGAAGCATCGAAAGCGTAAGCCAGTGGATGTGGACCAAGACAATGACCTCGTTCTCAAGAAGAAAAAGTGAATATCTAGCGATCTGGTACTCGCTTGTGCAACACACACTTATTTTCTTGATCTATCCTTGCTCTCTGAAAACCAGAAGGCAAGAACAAAATTATTAAACACTCACTCTTTGCAGCACTAATGCTGTTGTTGTCGTTGTCTGTCATTTGCCAGGCTTGGCCAATGACTGGATGGTTTATTGTCGAGCATGGACAGAATGCTGATTTTCCTAATCAGAACTTTTCTATACAGCATGACCAACGTACATTGTCGGGCAACCCGTCAGATATCGACGACAAAAACGTTTACGCAAGGTCCGATTTGCCATCAGATAAAAAACGACATAACCCTTTTAATTACGAGGTGAATACGATCCTCATTGAGTCAATTTCGTGGCAATGGCTTTACGCCACGAATTTTCTGATCGCTTATGAACGGACCCAGACCACCAGAGACACCTCTCCAAGCTCAAAACTTTATTCAAGGCCACTTCTAGAAGCGGTTGTCGCTGTCGGCTGGCTTTTAAACAGCTATTGGAATCCCGACTCACCGTTATTTAACCCAATTGAACGACGGTCGGCATTTATGTTGACACAAGAGGATCACCCGTTTGCGCCCATCGCTGTGATGTTTGGCTCCGGATATGACCAGCAACGCCAACAGCCAACAGCATCTTCCGACCGGCAAGCCTCAAAGGCCAGCCTTCGTTCTGGAGGCTCTTTCAGCAGTCCTGTGAATACCGACTATGGCGACAGTGACGATAAAGGAGGCCCTGAAAAACACTTACATACCCTGGATTTTCATTGTTTCATCTATCCCTGTCATGGCGTTTGTCGATTCCGGCCATTGTCTGATAGCAGAGGAACTGCTGAATGGGCACTGGATTTCCAGAATAGCTTATCTATGGACGGAGCTGCCAATACAAATGACGCTGCTGAGTCACTCGATGATGATATGGCAAGGTTCTGGAACTTGTCATCCACCTCGAGGGATTTTGAGGTTATTAATGGGGTGTTCGATCCACAGTGCCTTCTCGAAGATCGCAAGCTTTTTATTCCGCCTAATCATTCAGAAACACAACCAACAACCACTGAATCATCCCAATTGGATCAGAGCCAACATCATCTTTCCGAGACAGGCACAGTACAAGCCACAGCCCATATCGGGCAGAAAGTCTGTGACGCAATAATAATCGGAAAAGATGGCCAGCAGCGGCTATGCGGGAAAATTTGCAAGAATGCTCGTGCCCGGTCATCTCACAAAAGCAAACTACACACTGGGCAAAAAACCTGTCAAGTGACCGTGATCACAGAAGATGGCCAGCCGCGACCGTGCGGGATAATCTGCAAGAATAATCAGAGCCTTATGAATCACAAAAGAAGTAGGCACAGCGAACAACAAAACTGTAAGTTGACGGTAGTCGGGAAGGATGGCAAGCAGCAGCCATGCGGTAGGCTCTTCAAAAGTGCCAGAGCTATGTCGGATCACAAAACAAGATTCCACGGCGGACAAAAAACATGCAACGTGATCATGATTGGGGAGGATGGCCAGCAGCGTCCATGCGGAAAAGTCTGCATCAATGTTAATACCCTGCGGCATCACAAAGGCAAATACCACGGCAGGCAACGAACCTGTGACATGACTGTGATTGGGGATGATGGCCAACCGCGCCCATGCGGAGCAGTCTGCAAGAGTGCTCAAGCTCTGTCTGAGCACAAAAGAATACATCGAAAACGCAAACCTGTTGTGGTTCAGAACGATGATTTACATTCTCAAGAAGGTAAAGTTAAGAAGTAACAATCTGATATTCGCTCGTGCAAAAACACACATATTCTCTTGATCTATCCTTCCTCTCTGTAGACCTGAAGGCAGGGATAGAATTATTAAACACTCACGCTTTTCAGCACTGCTGTTACTATTATTGTCTTTGTCTGCCATCTGCCAGGCCAAATCGTTGACAAGGCGTTTTATTGTCGAGTTTGTAGAGGATGCTGCGTTTACCGGGCAGAGCCTTTTTACAAAGCCTGAGCATCATACATTGTCGGGTAACTCGTCAGACATTGCCGACAAAAACGGTAATATTGAGCCCTGTTTCTCATCAGATAAAAAACGACAGAAAACTTGCAGTTACGGGGTTAAAACGCCCCTTATTGAATCGATTTCATGGCAATGGCTTTATGCCACAAATCTGCTGGTTGTTTTTGAACTGATCCTGACCACCAAAGATGCCCCTCCGGGTTTCAACCTTTATTCATCATTACCTCTGGAAGCGGTTATAGCTGTCGGATGGCTTTTAAACAACTATTGGAACCCTTGGTCATCCTTGTTCAACCCGTGTGAACAACAGGAGGCGAGTCAAAATCACCTGTTTTCGATCATCACTATGACGCCTGGTTCTGAACACAATCCATCACAATATCAGACATCACAATATCAACCTTCACAAGCATCCGGCCAACAGGCTCCAAAAGCCCCCCCCTATCCTGAAGGGTCTTTTACCAGCCCCTCGCATTCTGGCTTCGGTGACGATAACGAGGACCCCCAACCACATCGACATACATTGGGTTTAAATTGTTTCGTGAATCCCTGTAATGGCGTTTGTCGATTCCGGCCATCATTCGATAATGCACATTCATTAAGTGCAGGAGCCGCCTGTACTTTACAAACCCGGCAACTCACGATGCCTGGGCATTTGCCTGTCACTACCGATGATTTGCTCATAATCAATGGGTTAATCAATCTGGGTAGTCATGGTCTTGCCGAAAAAAAACCGTTTTCCGTTTCACTTACTCATTGCATTCCCCCAGCAGGAGCTTCGGAAGCACAACAAACAACGGCATCAACCCAATGGAATCAAAACCTGATTCATCCTCCCCGGGCAGCCCTGGCAACACCTGATAAGATTATATTTACCACGTCAGACCATAAAGACTCTCAGACGGACGCCATTGAATGGGCAGAGGCTTCGTCTTCGGGCTGTCTTCCCTATACAGGCGCTAACCATTGCCGACAAGCCCTTTTGGATCAAAAAAGAAGATACCACTCCGGGCAACAAACCTGTGTCGACAAAGTGCTTGGGGACAATGGTCGGCAACGACTATGTGGAAGAGTCTGCAACAGTATCAAAGCCCTGTCAGATCACAAAAGAAGACACCACACCGGGCCTCGAACCTGTGGCGAGACAGTGCTCGGCGAGGATAGCCAACCGCAACTATGTGGAAGGGTCTGCAACAGCATCAAAGCCCTGTCAGATCACAAAAGAAGACATCACACCGGACAACAAACCTGTGGCGAGACAGTGCTCGGGAAGGATGGCCAACCGCAACTATGTGGAAAGGTCTGCAACAATATCAAAGCCCTCTCAGATCACAAAAGAAGACACCACTGCGAACAAAAAACCTGCGGCGAGACGGTGCTCGGGGAGGATGGCCAACCTTGTCAATGCGGGAAGGTCTTCAAAAGTAGTCAAATCCTGGCGGACCACAAAAGAAGAATACACTCCAGACAACAAACCTGTCTTGCCCCTGGTCGGGGAGGATGGACTGCAGAGGCCATGCGAGACAATCTGCAAAAATGTTGCTGCTCTGTCGACTCACAAAAGCAGTGTCCACAGCGGACAAAAAACCTCTGACCTGAAGATGGTCGGGAAGGATGGTCGACAGCGGCTGTACAGGAAAATCTGCAAGAATGCTCAAGCTCTGAGGGATCACAGAAGAACACATCGAAAGCACAACCCTGTTGATGAGAGCCGGGACGATGACTTCAGCCCTTGAACAGAGACCTGCCCTTTCATGAGAAAGACACGAGAACACGCCTATTTCCTTGATCTATCCTTCCTGTCTGTACACAAGAAGGGCAGGGACAGAATTATTAAACACTCAATCTTTGCAGCACTGCTATTACTGTCATTGTCTTTCATCTGTCAGGCCAAATCGTTGACAAGACATTTTATTATCGAGCTTGAACAGAATACAGATTTTCCAAACCAGAACTTCTCTATAAAGACTGACCGGCAAACACTGTCGGGCAACCCGTCAGACATTGCCGACACATACTGCTATGCAGAACCTGTTTTGCCATCAGATGACAAACGACACAGACTTGACAGTTACGGGATGAAAACGCCCCTCATTGAGTCGACTTCGTGGCAATGGCTCTTCGCCACGAACCTGTTGGCTGCTTACGAAATGATCCTGACTATCAAAGACGCTCCTCTGTACCCCACTCTTTATTCATGGCTACCTGCAGGAGCGGTTGTCGCTGATGCCTGGCTTTTAAAAAGCTATTGGAACTCTGACTCACTGCTGTTTAACCCAATTAAACAAAAAGAGGCGAGTCAAAATCACAGACTTGCGATCATCACTATGATGCCCGGTTCTGAATACAATCCATCACAATATCAGTCATCACAATATCAGCGATCACAATCATCCGGCCAACAAACCACAGAAGCCACCAGCCAGCTCACAGGAGCTTATAATAACCCCCTGCATTCTGGCTCTGGCGACGGTAACGAAGACTCTCAACCACATCGACATACTTTGGGGTTAAATTGTTTCGTCAATCCCTGTCATGGCATTTGTCGATTCCGACACTCATCCGATAGCAGAGAGTCCGCTGAATGGCCGCTAAAGCCCGAAGAAAGCTTACCTATGGACGAGGTCGCCTATACAACTGACATTGCCGGGTCATTCAGAAATGATTTGACTCACCCGGGGAGCATGCTTTGGAGCATGAGTGATTTTGAGGACATTAATGCACTGTTCGATCCACAATGTCTTCTCGAAGAAGAAGATATTTTCGTTAAGCTTAACCATTCAGAAACACAACCAACAACCATTGAATCATTCCGACTTGATATGAGCCAACATACTCTCTGCGAGACTGATCTTTACAAGACAGCCACAACACAAGTCACAACCAACAGCGAGCAAAAGGTCTGTGACACAATAGTAATCAGAGAAGATGGTCAGCCGCGGCCCTGCGGGGCAGTCTGCAAGAATAGTTATGTCCTCTCGAACCACCGTAGAAGAATCCACAGTGGTCAAAAAGTCTGTCACGTCACTGTGATCGGCGAAGATGGTCAGCAGCAGCCATGCGGGACAGTCTGCAAGAATGCTCAAGCCCTGACGGATCACAAAAGAAAAAAGCATACCGGGCAACAAACCTGCCAATTAACTGTGGTCGGGGAAAATGGTCGACAGCAGCCATGCGGGAGGGTCTGCAGCAGTGCCAGAGCGCTATCGGATCACAAAAGAAATTCCCACACCGGAAAAAAAACCTGCGACTTTACAGTCTTTAGGGAGGATGGCCAGCCGGAACTATGCGGAAAGGTCTGCAAGAATGCCAGTATGCTGTCGGACCACAAAAGAAGAAGACACAGCGGACAACAAACCTGCGCCGTGACCGTAGTTGGAGAAGATGGTCAACAGCGGCCATGCGGGAGGGTCTTCAAGAATCTTTCGGTTCTGAGCAATCACAAAAGGGGCCTCCACTCCGGTCCAAAAACCTGTGCAGATAACGTGATCGGAGAGGATGGTCAGCCGCAGCCTTGCGGGAAAGGCTGCAAGAGTCTTCAAGCCCTGGCATCTCATAGAAGCAGATACCACAACAGCCAACATACCTGTACTGCAACCCTGGTCGGCGAAGATGATCAACTGCGACCATGCGGATTGGTCTTTAGCAGTGTCAGAACCCTGTCGAACCACAAAAAAAAAGTTCACAGCGGGCAAAAAACCTGTGGCGTAGCCGAAATCGGAAACAATGGCCAGCACCGGTCATGCAGTAAGACCTTCAATAATGCTCGAGCCCTGACGAACCACAGAAGAAAAATCCACAGCGGACAAAAAACCTGTCGCGTGAAAGTAGTCGGAGAGGATGGCCAGCAACGGCCATGCGGGAAAACCTGCAGGAGTGCTCAAGACCTTTCGGATCACAAAAGAAGAAACCACACCGGGCAACAAACCTGCGACCTGACCGTGGTCGGGGAGGATGGTCAGCAATGGCTATGCGGAAAGGTCTGCAACAATGCCATAGCCCTGGTCAGTCACAGAAGAATAAGCCACAGCGGAAAACAAACCTGTGACGTGACCGTGGTTGGGGAGGATGGTCAACAGCGGCGATGCGGGACAACCTGCAAGAGTGCTGCACTTCTTTCGAATCACAAAAGCAATCTCCACAGCGGGCAAAAAACCTGTGACGTAACCGTGATCGGGGAGGATGGTCAGCAGCGACAATGCGGAAGAATCTGCAAGCATGCCAGAGCCCTTTACGGTCACAAAAGAACACATCGAAAACGCAAGGCTGTCGATATTGAACCGGACGATGATGTCACTCCTTGAACGGACCCCCGCCCTTTCATGAGCAAAACACAAAAACACACTTATTTTCTTGATCTATCCTTCCTCTCTTTAAACCAGAAGGCAGGGATAGAATTATTAAACACTCACTCTTGGCAGCACTGTTGCTGTCGTTGTCTGTCATTTCTCAGGCCAAAACGTTGACAAGACACTTTATTGTCAAGCTTGAACAGAATGCAGATTTTCCAAACCTGAACTTTTTTATAAGGCCAGACTGGCCTGCATCGTCGAGCAAAGCCTCAGACATTGCCGACACAAACGGCTACCCGGTACACGATTTGCCATCGGATAACAAACGACATAGGACTGACAGTTACGAGGTAAAAACGCCCCTCATTGATTCGATTTCGTGGCAATGGTTTTATACGACGACTCTTATGGTTGCTTGCGAACTGATTCTGACTACGAAAGACTTCCTTCCAGTCTCCAAGCGTTATTCATCATTACCTCCAGAAGCAGTTATAGCTTTCGGTTGGCTTTTAAAAAGCTATTGGAACCGCGTTTCAACGCTGTTTAAGCCGATTGAGCAACAAAAGACGGGTCAGAGTCACCCATTTGCGATCATCACTATGATACCCGCTTCTGAACATCCCTCTCCCCAATATCAGTCATTACAACCATCCAGACAGCCAGCGCAGGAAGCCAGCATACAACGAACAGGCTCTTTCACCAGCCCGTTGCGCTCCGACTCTGGCGAAGGTAACGAAGATCCTCAACCACATCGACATACTTTGGATTTAAATTGTTTCGTCTATCCCTGTCATGGTATTTGTCGACTCCGACCATCATCCGATAATGCTCATTCGTTTAGTGCTGGGGCCGCCCACACTGACCCTCGCCAACCACTTAATGATGATGTAATAAGGCATGAGCATTTACCTGTTGACGATTTGATTATAATCAACGGGCTACTCAATCTGGGTAATCATAAACTTGTCGAAAAAACCGGGATTTCCTCTACGCTTCCCTGTCTCCCCTCCCCGACAGCACCCGGTAAGGCTATATCCACGACATCAAACGATTACACTTCTCAAACGGGCACACTTGAATGGGCAGAGGCTAGCCATTCCCAACAAGCCGGGTCGAAGCAAAAGGGAAAAAACCACACCGGGTATCAAACCTGTTTAGAGACAGTGGTTGGCAGAGAGGGCCTTCAGCAGCCATGCGGGAAGTCCTGCAAAACTGCCAAAAGCCTGTCGTCTCACAAAAGCAGATACCACAGCGGGCAAAAAACCTGTTACGTGCCCATAAGCGGGAAAGATTGTCAGCAATGGCCATGCGGGAAGGTCTGCAAAAATGCTCAAAACCTGATAGATCACAAAAGAAGAGAACACACCGGACAACAAACCTGTACCATAACCGTGGTCGGGGAATATGGCCAGCAATGGCCATGCGGGAGGATCTGCAAGAATGCTCAAACCCTGATGGATCACAAAAGAAGACACCACACCGAGCAAAAAACCTGTGACATGACCGTGGTCGGGGAAGGTGGCCTGCAGCGTCGATGCGGGAGGCTCTGCAAGAATTCCAAAGATCTGTCGGATCACAAAAGAAGATACCACACCGGGCAACAAGTCTGTTTCGAGAAAGTGCCCGCAGAGAATGGCCAGCTGCGGCCATGCGGGATGGTCTACAAGAATGCACAATCTCTAGCCACCCACAGAAGCCAATACCACACCGGGCAACAAACCTGTCGCGCAACCGTGGTCGCGGAAGATGGCCAGTCATGGCCATGCGCAAGGGTCTTCAAGAATGCTCAAGCCCTGGCGCATCATAAATATAGAGAGCATAGCGGGCAAAAAGCCTGTGTCGTGAAGGTGGAAGGGAAAGATGGTCAGCAGCGAATATGCGGGAAGGTTTGCAAGAATGCAGGTGCCTTGCAGGATCACAAAAGCAGATATCACAGCGGACAAAAAATCTGTGATGTGACCGTGGTCGGGGTGGATGGTCAGCAGCGGCCATGCGAGAGGGTCTGCAAGAGTTCTAAAGACCTGGCATATCACAAAAAAAGACTACATCGAAAACGCAAGCCTGTTGACGTGGATCAGGACAATAGCCCCTGATCTGACCTATACCCTCTCGAGGCTGCCGCAAAAGTGCTGCGCTTCACTGATAGTGCGTTTAAAAAGTGGCCCAAAATGCTCGTTTACTTGCTCTAAGCTGCGCTTTTTCACTATTTTTCACCCTATCTCGGCTTTGCTCACTACTTTTGTGACAGTTTCTCTCATGAGGTGATCTATCCTTCCTCACTGTAAACCAGAACGCAAAGATAGAATTATTAAAGACTATCTCTTTACAGCGCTCCTATTGCTGTTACTTTCGTTCCCTATCACCTGTCAAGCCAAGCCGTTGACAAGACGTTTTATTGTTGAACATGAACAAAATGCAGATTTTACAAACCAGAACTTTTCTATAAAGTCCGGCCAGCATAGATTGTCAGTCAGACCGACAGCCACTGCCCACACACACAGCCATACTGAACCCAATTTGCCATCGCATAACAAACGACACAGAACTGACACTTATGGTCTGAAAACATCCCTCATTGAGTCAATTTCGTGGCAATGGCTTTATGCGACAAATCTACTGGTTACTCACGAAGTGATCCTCACCACCAGAGACATGCCACTAAGCTCAAGCCATTATTCATGGCTGCCTTTTGAAGTGGTTATTGCTGTTGGTTGGCTTTTAAAAAACTATTGGAACCCGGATTCACTGCTGTTTAACCCGACAGAACAACAAGATGTGAGTCAAAATCATCCCTTTGCTATCACCGCCATGATGACTGCCTCTGAACATAACCCACCACAATATCAGCCAACAGAATCAAACGGCCAGCAAGCTCCAGGAGCCAACAGCCAACTTACAGGCTCTTTCATCAACCCCGTGCATTCTGACTCTGGCGACGGTAAAGAAGACCCTCAAGCACATCGACATACTTTGGATTTAAATTGTTTCGTCTATCCGTGTCACGGCATTTGTCGATTCCGATCATCATCCGATAATGCACATTCAATAAGTGCAGAGGCCACCTGTACTGATTCTGCCCAGCAACTGAATGATGATGTGGCAATGCCTGGGCATTCGCCTGTCAAGTCTGACGATTTGGTCATAATCAATTGGCTAATCAATCTGGGTAATCATGGCCTTGTTGAAGCACCCGGTAAGGTTATATTAACGAGATCAAATCCTAAAACCTCTAAAACGGGCGCAGTTAAATGCTCAGGGGCTTCACCTACGGGCTATCTTGCTTTTGATGGGGCTTCCCATTGCGGAAAAACCAGGTTGAATCAAAAAAGAGAAGACCGCGCCGGGCAAATAACCTGTGTCGAGACATTGCTACTGGAGGATGGCCAGCAACGATTATGTTGGAAGGTCTGCAAGAATGCTCAGACTCTCGCGGATCACAAAAGCAAAAACCACACCGGGCAACAAACCTGTGACGTGTCTGTGGTCAGCAAGGATAATAAGCAGCGGACATGCGGATTGATCTGCAAGAGTGTTCAAAACCTGTTATATCACAAAAGGAGAGACCACACCGGACAACAAACTTGTGATATGACCGTGATCGCGGAGGATGGCCAGCTGCGGCCATGCGGGATGGTTTTGAAGAATGCTCCACTTCTATCAGCTCACAAAAACGGATATCACACGAGGCAAAGAATCTGTGGCGAAACAGTGGTTTTGGAGGATAGCGAGCAGCGGCCATGCGGGAAGCTCTGCAAGAATACTATAGCCCTGACGGAACACAAAAGAAGAGAACACAGTGGACAAAAAACTTGTTATATAACCGTGGTTGGGAAGGATGGTCAACAACGTCAATGCGGGAAAATCTGCAAAAGTGCTGCCGCTCTGTCGACTCACAAAAGCAGTATCCATAGCGGGCAAAAAACCTGTTACGAGACTCTGAACGGGAAAGATGGCCAGCAGCGGCCATGTGGGAAAGTCTTTAGTAATGCCGGAGCCCTTTATGAACACAAAAGAGTTCATCGAAAACGCAAGCCTGTTAATTTGGACCAGAACGATGATATCTGCCCTTGAACTGACACCCGCCCTTTCATGAGGTGATCTATCCTTCCTCTCTGTACACCAGAAGGCAAGGATAGAATTATTAAACCCTCATTCTCTGCAACATTGTTATTGCTGTTATTGTCGTTGACTGCCATCAGCCAGGCAAAATCGTTGACAAAACGTTTTATTGTCGAGCTTAAACAGAGTGCGGATTTTACAAACCAGAACTTTTCTATGGCGTCTGACCGGCACACATTGTCGGACGAACCGTCAGACATTGCCGATACAAACGACTACGCAAAACCTGATTTGCCATCGAATGACAAACAACACAGACCTGACAGTTCTGGGTTGAAAGCCACTCTCATTGAGTCGATTTCATGGCAATGGCTATACGCCACGAATCTGCTGGTTACTCACGAACTGATCCTGACCATCAACGAGGCTCCCCTACACTCTAATGCGTATTCATGGCTAGCTGCTGAAGCGGTTATTGTTATCTGGATTTTAAAAAACTTCTGGAACCCCGACTCACCGTTTTTTAACCCAAAGGGACAACAAGAGGCGAGTCAAAACCACCCGATTGCAATCATCACCAAGAAGCCAGGCTCTGAAAACAACCCGGTCCAATATCGGACATCACAACCATCCGGCCAGCAAGCGCCAGCAGCCTCCACCCAGGGTAAAGATGCTTTCACCAGTCTGCTACATTCCAGCTCTGGTGACGGTAACGGAGACCCTCAAGCACATCGACATACTTTGGGTTTAAATTGTTTTATCTACCCCTGTCATGGCATTTGTCGATTCGGACCATCGTCCGATAATGCGTATCCAATAAGAACAGGAGGCACCTATGCTAGCCTTGCCCAGCCACCCAACCATAGTGTGACAATACCCGGGCACTTGCCTGTCAGCAGTGACGATGTGGTCATAATCAATGGGTTACTCAATCTGGATAATCATGGCCTTGTCGAAAAAACCTGGATTTCCTGTACGCTTCCCCATTTCACACCTCCAACAGGAACCTTAAAAACACAACAAACAATAGAGTTATTCCAATGGGGGCAAAGCCCAACTCATCTTTCCCGGACAGCTGCTGTACCATCCCCGACAGCGTCCGGTAAGGTCATATTCACGACACCAAACCATAGAGCCTCACAAACGCGCACTCTTGAATCGACAGGGGCTACCTATAACCGACAAGTCAGGTTGAAACACAAAAGAAGCAATCTGGACGGGCAACAAGCCTGTAATGCGATCATGTTCGGGGAAGGCGGCCTTAAGCAACCATGCGGGAAGTCCTACAAGAGTCCCGGGGACTTGTCAGTTCACAAAAGCAAAGTCCACACCGGGAAAAAAACCTGTCACACGAGCGTAATCAGGAAGGATGGCCAGCAGCGGCCCTGTGGAACCGTCTGCAAGAATGCTCAATCTCTGGCGCATCATAAGAGCAAAGAACACACAGGGCAACAAATCTGTAATGCGATCGTAGTCGGGAAAGGTGGCCTGCAGCAACCATGCGGGAAGACCTGCAAGAGTGCCAGAAACCTGTCGATTCACAAAAGCAAATACCACACCGGGCAAAAAACCTGTTACCTGAGCGTAATCGGGAAGGATGGCCAACAGCAGCCATGTGGAGCCGTCTGCAAGAATGCTCAGGCCCTGTCCCATCATAAGAGCAAAGACCACAGCGGACAACAAACTTGTGAAGTGACTGTGATCAGCGAGGATGGCCAGCCGCGACCATGCGGAGTGGTCTGCAAGAGTACTCAAAGTCTGATTTATCACAGACGAAGAGACCACAGCGGACAACAAACCTGTGATGTGACCGTGATTGGGGAGGATGACCAGCTGCGACCGTGCGGGATGGTCTTCAAGAATGCTCCAAATCTGGCGGCTCACAGAAGCAGATTTCACACAGGGCAAAAAATCTGTGACATAACATTGGTCTCAGAGGATGGCACTCAGCGGCCATGCGGGACGGCCTGCCAAAGTGCCAGAGCTCTGATAAATCACAAAAGAAGAAGCCACAGTGTACAAAGAGCCTGCTACATGACCGTGGTCAGGAAGGATGGTCAGCAGCTGAGATGCGGGAAAATCTGCAAAAATGCTGCAGCTTTGTCGACTCACAAAAGCAGTGTCCACAGCGGGCAAAAAACTTGTTACGTGACCGTGGTCGGGGAAGATGGCCAGCAGCGGCCATGTGGCAAGGTCTGTAGTAATGCTGGAGTCCTGTATGATCACAGAAGAAAACATCTAAAACGCAAACCTGTCGATGTGGGAACAAAACGATAAACTCAGTCTCTGAAATAATACCCGCCCTTAGATGTGATGATCTATTCTTCCTCTGCGTAAACCGGAAAGCAAGTATAGAATTATTAAACATTACCTCTTTATAGCATTGCTGTTACTGTCGTTGTCTGTCACCTGTCAGGCAAAAACGTTGACACGACTTTTTATTGTCGAGTTTGAGCAGAATGCAGACTTTCCAAACCAGAACGTTTCTGTAAAGCCTGGCCAGCTTAGATTGTCGGGAAAACCATCAAACATTGCCAACAAAAACGGCTACGCAGAACCTCGTTTCCCATCGGATAAAAAACGACACAGACCTTACAGTTACGGGGTAAAAACGATCCCCATTGAATCAATTTCGTGGCAATGGCTTTATGCCACGAATCTGCTGATTGCATACGAACTGATACTGACTACCAAAGATGACCTTCTATACCCAAGCCCATACTTATGGCTACCTATAGAAGCGGTTGTCGCCGCAGTCTGGCTTTTAAAAAGCTATTGGAATCCGAATTCACCGTTGTTTAACACGATTGAACAACAGGCGGCATCTATATTCACACAGGAGGATTACCCTTTTGCGACCATCACCATGATGTTTGGCTCCGGACATGACCAGCAACAATACCTGCCATCAGCATCTTCTGACCGGCAGGCCCCACAGGCCACCATCCATTCTGGAGGCTCTTTCAGTAGTCCTATGAATACTGACCATGATGATGGTAAGGGAGGCTCTCAAAAACACTCACATACCCTGGATTTAGATTGTTTCATCTATCCCTGTCGTGGCGTTTGCCGATTCCGGCCATTATCTGATGGCACAGAGCCTGCTGCACCGGCAATGTATTTCCAGAAGCGCTCATCTATGGCCGAAGCCGCCAATACAAATGATGCTACCGAGTCACTCAATGATGATATGGCAAGCTTCTGGAACTTGTCATCCATCATGAGTGATTTTGAGGACATTAATTGGAAGTTCGATCCAGAGTGTCTTCTCGAAGATGATGAGGTTTTCATTCCGCTTAATTATTCAGAAACACAACCAAAAACCACTGGATCATCCCAATTGGATCAAAGCAAATCTCTTCTCTACAAGACAGCCACAGCAGAAGCTCCAGCTCACAGAAGGGATAAATACTGTGATGCAACAATCACGGGGGAGGACGGCCGGCCTCAGCAGTGCCGGACGATTTGTAAGAATGCTCTTACCCTGTCGGATCACAAAAAAAGAAAACACAGCGGACAACAAACCTGTAGCGCGATCTTAACCGGAGAGGGTGGTCAACAGCGGCCATGCGGGAAGATCTGCAAGGATCTTTCAGCCCTGAGCTGCCACAAAAGAAGCGTCCACACCGAACCCAAGTCCTGTGACGAGTCAATACTCGGGGAGGATGGTCAACCGCGTTCATGCGGAAAATTATGCAAGAATCTTCAAGCCCTGGCATCTCACAGAAGCAGATACCACAAAGGGCAACGAGCCTGTAACACGATCATGATCGGCGAGAATGGCCAACCGCGATCATGTGGAGTGTTCTGCAGCAATGTTTACACCCTGTCGCATCACAAAAAAAAATATCACACCGAGCCACAAACCTGTGATATGACCGTGATCGGGGAAGCTGGTCAGAAGCGACCATGCGGAAAGACCTGCAAGAGTGCTGAAGCCCTGATGGATCACAAAAGAATCATCCACAGTGGTCGAAAAACCTGTAATGTCACTGTGGCCGGGAAAGATGACCAGTCGAAGCCATGCGGGAAGGTCTGCAAGAATATTGAAGCCCTGTCGTATCACAAACGAAGATACCATACCGGGACACAAACCTGTATCGAGCCTGTGGTTAGAAAAGATGACCAGTCGAAGCCATGCGGGAAGGTCTGCAAGAATACTGAAGCCCTGTCGTATCACAAACGAAGATACCATACCGGGCCACAAACCTGTATCGAGCCTGTGGTTAGAAAAGATGGCCAGCCGCAGCCATGCAGGAAGGTCTGCAATAATGTTATAGCCCTGTCCTATCACAAAAAAAGAGAGCACACCGGGCCACAAACCTGTTTCGAGTCTGTCATCGAGGAGGATGGCCAGACGCGGCGATGCGGGGCAGTCTGCGAGAATGCTAAAGCCCTGTCGAATCACAAAAAAAGACATCGAAAACGCAAACCTGTTAATGTAGGCTGGAATGATAACCTCAGTCCTTGAATGAATACCCACGCTTTCATGAGTTGATCTATCCTTCCTCTCTGTAAACCAGAAGGCAAGGATAGAATTATTAAACATTCAATCTTTGCAGCACTGCTATTGCTGCTGATGTTGTTGTCTGTCATCTGTCAGGCCAAATCGCTGACAAGACGATTTATTGTCGAGCTTGAACAGAATTCAGATTTTCCAAACCAGAGCTTTTCTATAAAGTCTGGCTGGCATACATTGTCGGGCACCCCGTCAGGCATTGTCGACACAAACGGCTACGCATGGCCCGATTTGCCATCAGATTACAAACGACACAGACTTTTCAGTTACGGAGTTAAAACATCCCTCATTGACTCGATTTCGTGGCAATGGCTTTACGTCACTAACCTGCTGGTTGGTTACGAACTGATCCTGACCGCCAAGCATAGCACTCTATTCTTCAACACTTATTCATGGCTACCTTTAGAAGTGGTCGTTGCTGCCTTTTTTTTAAAAAGTTATTGGAATCCCGAATCACCCTTCTTTAATCCTATTAAACGACAATCGGATTGTATTTTGACACAGGGGGATCACCCATTTGCGACCATTGTAATGACCTTTGGCTCCGGACATGACCAGCAACAATACCCGCTATCAGCAGCGTCCGACCAGCAAACCCCGGAAACCAACAGCCGACCCCGGGGCCCTTTCACCAGCCCCCTGAATAATGACTACGGTAGCGGTGACGGAGGCTCTCAACAACACTCACACACATTGGATTTACATTGTTTCGTCTACCCCTGTCATGGCGTTTGTCGACTCCGATCATCATCCGGCAGCAGAGAGCCGGGTGAATGTTGGCTGAACTCCGAAGAAAGCGCCTCTGTAGGCCAGATCGCCTATAAAACAGACGCCGCAGGATCACACAATAATGACAGGGCAAGTTGCGAAAGCTTGCCCTCCACTACGAATGATTTTGAGGCCATTAATACGGCGTTCGATCCGGAGTATCTTCTCGAAGAAGACGAGATGTTCATTGCGCTTAACCATTCAGAAACAAAACCAACCACGACTGAATCAGCCCAATTGGATCAGAGCCAACATCATTTTTCCGGCACAGGCAGAATACAAGCCACAACCCACAGCAATCAAAAAGTCTGTGATGCAACAGCAATCGGAGACGATGGTCAGCCGGGACCATACGGGAAAGTCTGTAATAGTGCTCATGCCCTGACAGACCTCAAAAGAAACGCCCACAGCGGAATAAAAACCTGCAACTTGATAGTCATCAGGGAGAATGGCAAGCCGGGGTTATGCGGGGCGGTCTGCAAGAGTGCCGGTGCCTTGTCGGATCACAAAAGAAGAAGACACAGCGGGCAACAAACCTGTGACGAGCCCCTGGTCGGGGAGGATGGTCAACAGCGGCCATGCGGGAAGATTTGCAAGAATCTTTCAGTCCTGCTCAGTCACACAAATAGCGTGCACTGCAAGCCAAGAACCTGTGAAGAGATCTTGGTCGACAAGTTTGGGCAACCGCGACCGTGCGGGAAAGTTTGCAAGAATCTTCAATCCCTGTCATCTCACAAAAGCAGATACCACAGCGGGCAACAAACCTGTAACGTGACCGTGGTCGACGAGGATGGCCAGCGGCAGTCATGCGGGGGGATCTACAAAAACTTCAGTAGTCTGACGGATCACAAAAGAAGAGATCACAGCGGACAACGAACCTGTAATGCGACCGAGGTCAGCGAGGATGGCCAGCCGATATCATGCGGGATGGTCTGCAGCAGTCTCAGAACACTATTGAAGCACAAAAAAAGCTACCACAGTCGGCAACAAACCTGTGACTTGATCGTAGTCGGGAAGAATGGCCAGTGGCTGCGATGCGGGAGGGCCTGCAAGAATGCTGATGCCCTGTCGAGTCACAAAAGCAAATACCACACCGGGCAAAAGATCTGTGACCTGTCCGTAGTCGGGCAGGATGGCCAGCAGCGGCCATGTGGGACGGTCTTTGATAATGCAAATGCCCTGTCGTATCACAAAAGAAGACATCGAAAACGCAAACCTGTTGATGTGGACCAGGACCATGACTAAGTTAGAATACAAGGATGGAAGGGGTAAACACTCACTCTTTACAACACTATTGCTACTTTTACTGTCGTTGTCTTTCATCTGCCAGGCCAAAGCTTTGACAAGACCTTTTGTTGTCGAGCTTGAACAGAATGCAGATTTTCCAAACCAGACATTTTCTATAAAACCTGACCAACACACATTGTCGGGCAATCCCTTAGGCATTGTTGGCACAGGCTACTACTCGGAACCCGGTTTACGATCGGATAACAAACGACGCAGACCTGTCAGTTATGGAATGAAAACGACCCTCATTGAGTCGATTTCCTGGCAATGGCTTTACACCACGAATCTGCTGGTTGCTTACGAACTGATTCTGACCACTAAAGAACCCCCCCTATCCTGTTTATGGGTACCTGTAGAAGTTGTTATCGCTGTCGGTTGGCTTTTAAAAAGCTATTGGAACCCCGATTCACCCATGTTTGAGCCGATTGAACGACAAGGGGCGAGTCAAAGTGAACCGTTGATGATCACCACTATGATGCCCGGCCCTGGACAACACACACCACACTATCAGTCATCAGAATTATCTGACCAGCAAGCGCCAAAAGCCATCACCCAACGAACAGGCGCTTTCAACAGCCCGCAGCATTCTGGCTCTGGTAACGGTAAAGGTAACGAAGACCCTCAACCAAACCGACATACTTTGGGTTTAAATTGTTTCGTCTATCCCTGTCATGGCATTTGTCGACTCCGACCATCATCCGATAATGCATATCCACCGATTGCAGAGGCCAGTTATACTGATTCTGCCCAGCCACTCAATCATTATGTGTCAATGCATGGGCATTTACCTGACAACAATGACGATTTGGTCATAATCAGTGGGTTACTCAATCTGGGTAGTCATGGCCTTGTGGAAAAAACCGGGATTGCCTTTGCCCTTTCCCAATTCAAACTCTCAGCAGGATCGTCCCAGTGGGATCAAGGCTCAATTCATCCTTCCCTGGCAGCAACAATTCAGGCTCCGACAGCTCATGATAAGGTTATATTCACGGCATCAAACCAGAACACCTCTCAAACGGACACACCTGAATGGGCAGGGGCTTCACCTTCGGGCTGTCGTCCTTTCAGAGGGACGGCCCATTGCCGACAAGTCAGGTCGACTAAGAGAAGAGAAAACCATACCGTGAGACGAACCTGTCTCGAGAGAGTACTCGGGACGGATGGTCAGCAACGGCCATGCGGAATGGTCTATAAGAATGCTCAAGCTCTGGCGGGTCACAAAAGAAGAAACCACACTGGACGACAAATCTGTGATTTGATCGTGGAAGGGGAGGATGGCCAGTTACGGCCATGCGGGACTGTCTGCAAGAATGTTCAAACTCTGTTGGGTCACAAAAAGAGAAACCACAGCGGGCAACAAATCTGTGACGTGATCGTGATGGGAGAAGGTGACCTGAAGCAGCCATGCGGGACACCCTGGAGGAGTACCAAGGCACTGTCGGATCACAAAAGAAGAGACCACACCGGCCAACAAACCTGTGGCGTGACCGTGCCCGGTGAGGATGGTCGTCAGCGGCCATGCGGGAAGGTCTGCAAGAATGCTCAATCTTTATCCGCCCACAAAAGCCAATACCACACCGGGCAGCAGATCTGTGACTTCATCCTGGTCGGGGAAGATGGCCAGCAACAACCGTGCGGGAGGGTCTGCAAGCACTCTCGAGGCCTGACAGATCATAAAAAAAGGGGCCACAGCCGGCAACAAACCTGTGAATTTAAAGTGGTCGGAAAAGATGGCCAGCTGCGGCCATGCGGGGTAGTCTGCAAGAATGCTGCAGTTATGTCGACTCATAAAAGCAGTATTCACAGCGGGCAAAAAATCTGTGACCTGACCGTGTTCGGGGAGGATGGTCAGCAGTCGCTATGCGGGAAAATCTGCAGGAATGCTGCGTCTCTCTGGTCTCACAAAAGCACTCGCCACAGCGGACAAAAAACCTGTAATCTGACCGTGGTCACAGAGGATGGTCAGCAGCGTCGATGCGCAAAAATCTGCAAGAACGCCAAAGCCCTGTCTAAGCACAAAAGACTGCATCAAAAGCGCAAGTCTGTTGACGTGGACCAGAGCGATAGCCTCAATCCTTGAACTGACAAACGCCCTTCCATGAAGTGATCTATCCTTCCTCTCTGTGAACCGCAAGGCAAGGATAGAGTTATTAAGCACCCTCTCTTTGCAGCACTGCTATTGCTTTTACTGTCTTTGTCTGTCACCTGTCAGGCCAGACCGTGGACAAGACATTTGATTGTCAAGCTTGAACAAAATGCAGACTTTCCAAACCAGAACTTTTATATAAAACCCGGTCGGCATACATTGTCGGGCAAACCGTCAGATATCAACGACAAAAACGGTCCTGCAGAGCCCGGTCTCAGGGTGCCCCTTCCCCTCATTGAATCGCTTTCCTGGCGATGGCTTTACGCAACGAATCTGCGGGTTGCTTACGAACTGATCCTGACCACCGGAGACAACTCTCCGGGCTCAAACTCTTATTCATGGCTACCTGCAGAAGCGGTGCTCGCTTCTGTCTGGCTTTTAAAAAGCTATTGGAATCCCAACTCATCGTTGCTTAACCCGATTGAAAAAGGGGCAGCACTTATATTGACACAGCAAGATCACCCGTTTGCAATCATCACTATGATGTTTGGCTCCACAAATGACCAGCGACAATGCCTGCCTTCAGCATCACCCAACCAGCAAGCCCCGCAGGCCCACCCCCATTCTGAAGGTTCTTTCACCAGCCCCCTGAATAATGACTACGGTGGCGGTAACGGAGGCTCTCAACAACACTCACACACATTGGATTTATATTGTTTTGTCAATCCCTGTCATGGCGTTTGTCAATTCCGACCCGGTAGCAGAGGACCGAATGAATGGTCGCTGGATTGCGAAAAAAACTCATCTATAGGCCGGGTCGCCGACATGACTGACGCCGCTGGCTCAAGCAATGATGACTGGGCAAAGTTCCGGAGCTTGCCTTTCAGCATTGGTGATTTTGAGGTCATTAATGGTACGTTAGATTCACAATGCCTTCTCAAACTAGACGAGATTTTCAGTAGGTTTAACCATTCAGAAACACAACCAGCAACCACTGAATCATACCAATCGGAACAGAGTCTGGATCATCTTTCAGAGACAGGCTCAATACAACCCAAAGCCGTCAGAGAGCAAACCTGTCACCTGACAGTGGTCTGGGAGAACGGCCAGCAGCAGCCATGCGGGACGGTCTGCAAAAATGCCCTGGCCCTGAGCTATCACAGAAATAAAGACCACAGCGGGCAAAAAACCTGCGACTTAACCGTGGTCACTGAGGATGGCCAGCCTCGGTCATGCGGAGTGGATTGCAAAAATATTCGAGCCCTGTCATTTCACAAAGCCAGATACCACAACAGGCAACGAATCTGTGACGTAACCAGGGTCGCAGAGGATGGCAGGCTGCGGCCTTGTGGGAAGGCCTACAAGAATTCTAAAGCCCTATCGGATCACAAAAGAAAATACCACATCGGGCAGCAAACCTGTGACATCACCTCTATTGGGGAAGATGGACAGCCACGGCCCTGCAAGACGGTCTGCAAAAACCCTCAAGCCCTGGCAGATCACAAAAGAACAAAGCACAGTGGGCAAAAAACCTGCGACCTAACCGTGGTTGACAAGGATGGCCAGCAGCGAGCATGCGGGCTAGCCTGCAAAAATGCCAAATCCCTGTCAGATCACAGAAGAAGAAAGCACAGGATGCAACCAGCATGCCGCGTGATTGTAGTCGGGGAGGATGGTCAGCAGCGGCAATGCGGGAATCTCTACAGGGATGCTCGAGCCCTGTCAGAGCACAAAAGATTACATCGAAAACGCAAGCCTCTTGAAGCCGACCAGGATTAACAGAAGCTCTTTGATAGAAAAATACACTTATTTTCTTGATCTATCCTTCCTCATTGCATATCAGAATCCAAGGATAGAATTATTAAACACTTATTCTTTGCGGCAACGCTGTTGCTGCTTTCGTTTTCTGCCTTCTGTCAGACTGAACTGTTGAAAAGTCGATTTATTGTCGAGCTTGAACAGCATGAAAGTTTTCCAAACCAGCGCTTTTCTATAAAGCCGGACCGTTTCACATTGCTGGGCAACCCGTCAGATATTACCGACACAAAAAACTATGCAGGATCAGATTCGATGCCTGATAAAAAACGACACAGATTAAGCGGTTACGAAATAAAAATAACCACCATTCAGTCGATCTCGTGGCAGTGGATTTACACCACTAACCTGATGGCTGCATACGAACTGATCCTCACTACTAACGATGCGTCTCCAGACAGCAGCCCTTATTCATGGCTACCTGTAGAAGTGGTTTTCACTGTCGGTTGGCTTCTAAAAAGCTATTGGAAACCGGACTCATCGTTGTTTAACCCAATTGAACTACAGGCGCCATCTATCTTGGAAGAGCAGGATCAGCCGTTTACGATTATCAATACAATGTTTGACTCTGGGCATGACCAACAACAGGTCCAGCCTTCAGAATCATCTGGTCAACAAGCCCCAAAAGCTACCATCCAGACTACCGGCTATTTCGCTCATCGCCCCTACTCTGACTCTGACGACGGTGACGGAAACCCACCACAGTACTCACACACTATGGGTTTAAACTGTTTCGTCCATCCCTGTCACGGTGTTTGTCGATTCCAACCAACATCCGAAAGCAGAGAAGCTGCTGAATGGCTGCTGAATTTCAAAGAAAGTTCGAAAGGTTGCACAGAAGTGATATTCGGACAAAGCCCAAGCACTCCTTATGGCATTAATGACAAACCGACAAATAACTGTAACCCGAAACAATCAGGGCGTGCAGAAGCAGCACATACTGACCCTGCCGGGTCACTCAATCACGATGTGCCAATACCCGGGCATTTGCCTCTCACCGCTGAAGATTGGGTTATAGTCAATGGATTACTCAATCTGAGTTGTCACAGTTTTCGCGTAAAAACAGGGATTTCCTTTATTCGTGAACATTTCCGCCCCCCAATGGAGACTTCAGAAACACAAAAAACAACGGAGGGATTAACCCAATTCGCTCATAACCCACTTCATTTTTCCCGGAAAGGCACAGTGCAAGCCAAAAACCACATAAGGCAAAAAAGCTGTAAAGCAATAGTGATCGGGAAGGATGGCCAGCAGCGATTGTGCGGAAAGGTCTGCTGGAGTGCCGCAGCTTTATCGGTTCACAAAAGCAGTTACCACAGCGGGGAAAAAATCTGCCTTAAGACCGTGATCGCAGAGGATGGCCAGCTAAGACAATGCGGTAAGGTCTGCAAGCATAATAATGCCTTGTCAGATCACAGGAGAAGAGACCACACTGGGCAACAAACCTGTGAAGTAACCGTGGTTGGGGAAGATGGCCAGCAGCAGCCATGTGGAAAAGTCTGCAAAAATGCTCAAGCCCTGACGGATCACAAAAGCGGTTACCACACCGGACAAAGAACCTGCAACGCTACCATGGTTGGGGAGGATGGCCAGCCTCAGCTATGCGGGAAGATCCTCAAGAATACTATTGCCCTGATGCATCATAAAGAACACTTTCACAGCAGAAAAAAAATCTGTGACCTAACCGTGATCGGTGAGGATGGTCTGCTTCGGCCATGCGGAATGGTCCTCATTAATGCTCGATACCTGAAGAATCACAAAAAAAGGGTCCACACCGGACAACAAACCTGCGACGAGCCCCTGATCGGAGAGGATGGTCAGCAGCGACCATGCGGGAAAGCCTGCAAGAATGTTGAAGCCTTGCGGCAGCACAAAAGAAAACATCGAAAACGCAAGCCTGTTGATACGAATCTGGATTAACAAGAGCTCTTTGGCGGAAAAACAAACTTATTTTCTTGATCTATCCTTCCTCTTTGTAAACCAGAATCCAAGGATAGAATTATTAAATATTCACTCTTTTCGACACCGTTGTTTCTACTATCTATTTCCGTCGTCTGTCAGGCTGAACCGTTGACAAGTCGTTTTATTGTCGAGTTTGAACAGAATGGAGGTTTTCCAGACCAGAGTTTTTCTATAACGCCTTACACCTCTTCAGATATTGCCGACACAAACGGCTACACAGGATCATCTTCGCTGCCTGATGAAAAGCGACACTGGTCAGGCATTTACGGGGTAAAGCCAACTCTCATTGAGTCTATTTCGTGGCAATGGGTTTACACCACTAACCTGCTGATTGCTTACGAACTGATCCTCACCACTCAAGACACTCCTCTGAGAGCCAACCCCTATACATGGCTACCTGTAGAGGCCGTTTTCGCTGTCGGTTTGCTTTTAAAAAACTACTGGAGCCCCAACTCACCGTTGTTTAAACCGGTTGAGCAACAGGCGGCATCTATGTTGAGACACTGGGATCAGCCGTTTGCAAGCATGATTACAATGTTTGGCTCCGGACATAACCAGCAACAAGGCCAGCATTCAGAATCATCCAGCCAGCAAGCCCCAAAGGCCACCACCCAGCCTGGAGGCTATTTCATTAATCACCTCTATTCTGTCTCTGGCGAAGGTAAAAGAAACCCTCAGCAAGAATCTCACACTTTAGGTCTAAATTGTTTCGTAGATCCCTGTCGAGGCATTTGTCAATTCCGACCATCAGCCAGCAGCAGAAGGCTTGCTGAATCACCATTGAATTTAGAAAAAAGTTCAACAGGTCCCACAGGAGCAATACCCGGACAAAGCTCATGCCCTCCTTTGGCGATTAAACACGGTCTCAGTTGCACAGGCTATTATGATTCTGTCAACACTACAGAGCCACAAAAAAAACCGCCTGCAAAAACATTAAATGATCGCTTTTCTTTTCAATTCCAATGCACTTCTGGTCAAACCTTTCTGCCTCAGACGCATCAGGCTCAGCCCCATGATGTTAAAGACAACCCGACAAACAGCAGCAACCATGCCCTCTCGATGAATGCAGGGAAAGCACAGTCTAACTCTGACCAGCCACTCCATGATAATGCGCCAAGGCATAAGTGTTTGTCTATCACTGATGATGATTTGGTTATAGTCAATGGTTTACTCAATCTGCGTGATCATAGTCTTCTCAAAAAAACCAGGAATTCCTGTGCCCGTAAGCCTTTCAGACGTCCAGCGGGGGCGTCAAAAACACAACAAATAACAGGATCTCCCCAATTGGATCATAACCCACCTCATATTTCCCGGACAGGCAGAGAACAAGTCACAAACCTCAGCGGGCAGAAAATTTGTAACGCAACAGTGGTCACAAAGAATGGCCTGCAGCAACCATGCTGGAAGGTCTGCATGAATACTTCTGCCCTTTCGATTCACAAAAGCAAATACCACACCGGGCAAAAAAACTGTATCGATACCGTAATCGGAGTGGATGGTCAACCGCAGCCATGCGGAAGAGTCTTCAAGCATGCTAATGCTCTTTCAGATCACAGAAGAAGAGAACACACTAAACAAAAAACCTGCGCTGAGGTAGTGGCTGGAGAAGATGGCCAAACGCAGTCATGCGGGAAGATCTTCAAAAATACTTATGCCCTGACGCATCACAAAAGAACTCTCCACAGCGGGCAAAAAACCTGTCCCGTGGCAGTGATTGGTGAAGACGGCCAGCTGCGGCCGTGCGGAAGAATCTTCAAGAATGCTGAATCTCTGTCATCTCACAAATGCAAATACCATACCGGACAAAAGACCTGTGACGTGACTGTGTTCGGGAAGGATAACCAACAGCAGCCATGCGGATCCGTTTTTAACAGTCTTCAAGCCCTCTCCGATCACAGAAGAAGGAACCACAGTAGCAAAAAAATCTGCGACGAAACCATAATCGGGAAGGATGGCACGCGGCAGCAATGCTGGACGATCTGCCAGAATGCTAAAGCCTTCTCGGATCATAAAAGAAGACACCGAAAGCGCAAGCCTGCTGATGTGGACCAGAAAGAGGACCTCAGTCTTCAAAAAGGCAAAGTATTTAAGTAACAATCTGGTTCTGACACTCGCTATTTGATGAAGTTAGCGATTTTACCGGAGCAGACCGGGTCTGCTCGTTCAGATAAGGAAGGCCTTCTTGCGGTGATCTTCAACGTGTTCCCAAGCTGGAACCAGAGCTTTACGACCCCTTCAATCATGGGTGTGGTCTATCCTTCCTTTCTGCAAACCAGAAGGCAAGGATAGAAATATCAAACTTTCACTCTTAGGTGCACTGCTGTCGCTGCTGGTGATGTTGCCTGTCGCCTGTCATACCGAACCTCTGACAAGCCGTCTTATTTTGGAGTTTGAACAGAATGAAGGTTTTCCAAACCGGAGCTTTTCAATAAAGCGTGACCTGCATACACTGAGGGGCAACCCGTCGGACATTGCCCACGCAATTGCCCACACAATCGGCTATGCAAGATCAGATTCATCGCCTGATGAGAAACGCTACAGAACCGGCGGTTACCGGGTAAAAACAACCATCACTGAGCCGGTTTCATGGCAATGGCTTTACGCCACTCGTCTTCTGGTTGCTTACGAATTGATCCTGACCACAAAAGAGGCCCCTCTGTGCGCTACCTCTTATTCGCGGCTGCCCATAGAAGCCGTTTTCGCTGTTGTTTGGCTATTAACAAACTATTGGAACCTGAACTCGCTGCTGTTTAATCCGATTGAACAACAAGTGGCATCTATGTTGACACAGGGGAATCAACCATTTGTGAGCATCACCACAATGTTTGGCTCTGGAGGCACCCAACAAATCCAGCCTTCAGAATCATCTGGCCAGCAAGTTCCAGAAGCCACTACCCACCCTACAGATTTATTGACTGGCCGCCCCTATTCTGGCTCTGGTTCTGGCGATGGTAACAAAGACCCTCAACAACACTCACATACTCTGGGTTTAAATTGTTTCTTCTATCCCTGCAATGGCGTTTGTCAATTCCGAACATCTTCTGATAGCTCAGAGCCCGCTGAATGGCCGCTGAATTTTGAAGAAAGCCTGACAGGCCAAACAAGAGCAATACCCAAACAAAGCTCATGCCCCCATTTGGCCAACGGATACTGCTTTAGTTGTTTGGATCACTTTGATTTTCTAAATCCTGCAAACGCTGAAATCTCGCCGTCAGAAATAGTAGATGATCCCTCTGACATTCCGACCCAATGCCCTTATGGCCTGTCTTCCACCACTAATGATTTTGCGGTCATTAATGGGCCACTCAATCTAAAGAATCTTCGCGAAAAAATCGGAATTTCCATCAAGCTTACCCGAACAGACAGAGCACAAGCCCCGGTAGCACCCGAGAATGCCATATTCGGCACGGCACATTGCCAACAAACCCTGTCGGATGACCAAAGAAGCATCCTCAAGGAGCAAATCTGTAATGAAACAGTGGTCGGGAAAGACGGCCGACAGCGACCATGTGGGAGCGTCTGCAAGCATGCCAGGTCTCTGGCATGTCACAAAAGCAAATACCACACCGGGCAAAAAACCTGTAAGGTCACCATTGTCGGAGAGGGCGGCCGGCGTCGAACATGTGGGAGGGTTTTCGAGCATGCTCAAGCTTTATTTGACCACAGAGCAAATGACCACAGTAAGCAACAAAACTGTGACGTGATCGTGGTCGGGAAAGATGGGCAGCAGCGGCCGTGCGGGGCAACCTGCAAGAATGCCAAAACCCTGTGGTATCACAAAAGCAAAAGCCACTCAGGACAACAAGTCTGCGATTTAATGGTAATCGGGGAGGATGGCCAGCTGCAACCATGCAAGAAGGTCTTCTCCAGTGAAAGAAGTCTGACGAATCACAAAAGCGCCTATCACACCAGGCAAAAGGTCTGTCTCGAAACCGTGATCGGGAAGGATGGCCAGCCGGGGCCATGCGGCATAGTCTGCAAGAATTCTCAAGCTTTCTCGGATCACAAAAGACTCGCCCATACCGGGCAAAAAACCTGTAATGCAATCGTGATTGGAAAGGATGGGCAGCCAGGGCCATGCGGAAAGGTCTACAAAAATGCCAAAGCCCTGACCAGTCACAAAAGCCATACCCACAGCGGACAAAAAACCTGTGGCGTAATCGTGGTCGGGGAGGACAATCGGCAGCGGCCATGCGGGAAGGTCCTGAAGAATAGTGAAGCTCTTTCGAATCACAAAAGAAAAGACCACGCCGGACAACAAATCTGTGACCTGATGATGATTGGGAAGGATGGCCAACAGCGACCATGCGGGATTATCTGCAAAAATGCTAAAATACTTTCGGAGCATAGAAGCAGGCATCGAAAACGCAAACCTGTCGACGCGGATCAGAATTAAAAAAGGTGTGTGAGAGCAAAACACGCTAATTTTCTTGATCTCCCCTTCCTTTCTGTAAATCAGAACGCAAGGATAGAATAATTGAACATTCACTCTTTGCTCTAACGCTGTTGCTGGTACTTTCGTTGTCTGTCGTCTGTCAGGCCGACCCCTTGGCCAGACGCTTTACTGTGGAGTTCGGACAGGATGCAGATTTTCCAAACCACAGTTTTTCTATAAAGCGAAACCTTAGCATATTGCCAGATAACTCTCCGGTCATGGCCGACACTAAAGGCTATTCAGAACCCGATTTGCCATCGGATAACAAACGACACAAACATGACAGACACGGCGTAAAAACGACCGACATTAAGTCGATTTCCTGGCAATGGCTTTATGCGTCGAATCTGCTGATTGCTTATGAAGTGATCCTGATCACCAGAACACTCTCTGTACGCTGACACTTATTCACGGATACCTGTAGAAAAGGTTTTCGCTGTCGCTTGGCTTTTAAAAAGCTATTGGAATCCAAATTCACCGATATTTAGCCTGATTAAACAACAGACGACATCTATTTTGACAGAAAGAGATGTCGTCTGTTTGCAATCACCAACATACTGCACAGCTCAGAAGATAACCTGCAACCAGGTCAGCCCTCAGAATCATGTGGCCAGCAGGCCCTGAAAGTCGCCCCCCAGCCTGGAGGCTCTTCCACCAACCCCTTGCTTTCTGGCTCTGGGGACGGTAACAGAGACTCTCAACAAAACGCACATAGTTTAGCTTTAAATTGTTTCGTCCCCCCCTGTCATGGCGTTTGTAAATTAAGACCCTTACCCGAGAATACACAGACAGTGATTGCAGGTGCAGAAGCTACTGACTGTTTTTAACCCTGACGGGCGAGCCAATGAACATGCATCAATGCCCGGGAATTTGCCTGCCAACACCGATGATTGGATTATAATCGAAGGGCTGCTTGATCTGGGTGGTCATGGTCTTCCAGAAGCATTCGGGATTTTCTGTAAGCTAACCCATTCCCTCTCCTCAATGTTGACTTCTGAAACACGAAAGACAACAACAAGATCACCCTATTCGGGTCGTAGCCCATCTCATCTTTCCCCGGCAGTTGAAGCACAAAACCAGCCTGACGCCAAAAGCAGACTCCATACCGGGCAGCGAACCCGTGACATGACAGTGATCGGGCAGGATGGTCGGCAGCGACCATGCGGGAGAATCTGCAAGAATGACAAGGTCCTGTCAGATCACAAAAGAAGAGTCATACTGGGCAAAAAACCTGTGATATAACAGTAATCGGTAAGGATGGCGAGCAGCATCCATGTGGAACAGTCTGCAATAATGCTGACGCTATGTCTAAGCACAAAAGAAGACATCGAAAACGCAAGCCTGTTGATACAAACCAGGACGATGGCTTCAGCTCTCAAAAAGACTAAGTGAATAAGTAAAGGGTTTTGCCCATTGCAGCCTCTCGTCTATGACAAAGGTCTTTGATAGAAAAGCACACTTATCTTCATAACCTATCCTTCCTCTCTGAATAGCAGAGTGCAAGGATAGAGTTATTAAACGCTCACTTTTTCCAGCATCGCTATTGCTGCTGGTTTCATTTTCTTTCGTCTGTCAGGCTGAAGAGTCAACGAGGTACTTTGTTGTCGAGCTTGGACAGAATGCAAATTTTCCAAACCGAAGCTCTTCTATAAAGTGTGCCAGACACGCATTGTCAGAAAAACCATCAAACGCTGTCGACACAAGCGGCAATGCAGGATCAGATTTGTCGCCTTACGACAAGCGACAGAAACCTGACAATTACGGGGTCAAAACAACTTTTCTTGAATCGATCTCTGGGCAATGGCTCCACACTACCAAGCTGCTTGTTGCTTACGAACTGATCTTCACTACCAAGGGTCCCACCCTCAGTGCTATAACTTCTTCATGGCTGCTCATAGAAGTGGTTGTCGCTGTCGCCCGGCTTTTAAAAAACTATTGGGCCCCCTATTCATCGCTGTTTAACCCGATTGAACAACAGGCGACTCAGAGACATCCGTGTGCGGCCATCACTATAGTATTTGGCTCTGGAGACGAGCAACAACAATACCAGCCATCAGAATCATCCTGCCGGAAAGCCCGTGAGACAACTACCCACTATAGAGGCTCTTGCGCTGGCCACCTGAACAATGATTATGAAGACGGTAATGAAGGTCTTCAGCCAAACCTGCATACTTTGGGTTTAAATTGTTTCGTCTCTACCTGTCGCGGCATTTGTCGATTCAGATCATCATTCGATAGCAGAGGGCCAAATGAATGGCCGCTCAACTCCATAGAAAGTTCGATAAACCATAGATGGGAAACGTCCTTAACGGGCGCGTGCCATCATTTGGCCAATGGACACTGTTTCAGTTGCATAGGCCATTTTAATCCTGAAGACAGTGCAGATTCTCAACAAAACTCAGCTTTCGAAGATTTCAATGGTATCCTTGACATTCAACTCTCGGGCGATTCTGGCCAACAGCTTCATTCACTGTCATATCAGCCACAGACGCATAACATTGATAGCAACCCGATCGACAGCTGCAACTATGCAGACTGGGTCTCCTCAGACGGAGTCGCATGCACAATAAATTCAGAGGCAGCCGATACAACTGAACCTGCCAGACAGGCAATCTGTAACCTGACAGTGGCCGGAGAGGATGCCCAACAACAAACCTACGGAGCGATCCGCAAGTATACCCGAGCCCCGGATTCTCACATAAAAATTGTCTACACCGAACAACAAACTTGCGGCGAAACAGTGATCGGACAAAATGGTCAACAGCTGCCATGCGGGAAGATCTACCAGAATACTATAGCCCTGCTTAATCACAAAAAAAGTGTCCACACCGGGCGAAGAAACTGTTACGTGACGGTGGTTGGGAAGGATGGCCAGCAGCAACCATGCGGGAGAGCCTTCAAGAATGCTCGATCTCTGTGGTCTCACAAAAGCAAGACCCACAGCCGACAACAAAGCTGTAAGGTAACCGTGGTCGGGAACGACGGTCGACCGCAATCATGCGGGAGGGTCTGCAGTAATACTAAATCCTTGTTGGATCACAAAAGAACTGCTCACACCGGTCAACAAACCTGTAACGTGGCTGTCATCGGAAAGGATGGCCAGCGGCAGGCATGTGGAAAAGTCTGCAAGAATGCTCAAGCCCTGTCGGTTCATAAAAGCTGCTATCACAGCGGGCAAAAAACCTGTGACGTAAACGTGGTCGGGAAGGATGGTCTGCAACGTCCATGCGGAAGTGTCTGCAAGAATGCCAAAGCCCTGCAGATCCACAAAGGCAAGTATCACACCAGGCAAAAAACCTGCAACTTGATCATAGTCGGGAAGAATGGCCAACCGAGGCCTTGCCGGGTAGTCTGCAAGAATGCTGGATCACTGGCGTCTCACAAAAGCAGCTTCCACACTGGACAACAAACCTGTCACTTAACATTGGTCGGGGAGGATGGCCAGCAGCAGCCATGCGGGGTGGTCTGCCACAATGCTCGAGCCCTGGCGTCTCACAAAAGAAGATACCACGGCAAACAAAAAACCTGTAACGAAGCCTTGGTCGGGGAGGATGGCCAGCCGCAACCATGCGCAAAGGTCTGCATGAATGACATAGCCCTGTCTAATCACAAAAGAAGAGAGCATACCGGGCAACAAACCTGTGACGTGAGCGTTGTCGGGCAAAATGGTCGGCGGCGACCATGTGGGAAAGTTTGCAAGAATGCTGGTGCCCTGGCGTCTCACAAAAGCAGCCTCCACACCGGGAAACAGACCTGTCGCTTGACATTGGTCGGGAAGAGTGGTCAGCCGCATTCCTGCGGGAAGGTCTGCAAGACTGCTAAAGCCCTGTCAGATCACAGAAGAACACACCATAGCGGGCAACAAATCTGCAACATCATAGTGGTCGGGGAGGATGGCCAGCGCCGGGCATGCGGAAAGGTCTGCAAGAGTGCTACGACTTCGGCGTATCATAAAAGAACACATAGAAAACGCAAAACAGCTAAAGGCGCACAGGAGGATGCCTCAGCCCTCAAAAAGTAAAGTGAATAAATAACGATCTGAGATCAGCACTTTTATTCAGTTTTCCCTGTAACCCCCTGATTTATACCAGAAGATCTTCGACCGAAAAACAGGCTTATTTCATAATCTATCCTTTCCTCCTGTAACCCGGAAAGCAAGGATAGAATTATTAAACATTCACCCTTTGCAGCACCGCTGTTCTTACTATTGTCGTTTTCTTTCGTCTGTAAGGCCGAACCTTTGACAGGACGTTTTATTGTCGCGCTTGAAGTGAATACAGACTCTCAAGAACAGATCTTTTCTGTAAAGCCTGACCGGAATACATTACCGGGCCCGCCAGACATCGACCATGCAAGTAGCTACGCAGTATCAGATTCGCCCCCTGATAACAAACGATACAGACCTGACAATGACACGATAAAAACAACTCTCATGGAGTCGACTTCGTGGCAATCGCTTTATGCCACGAACCCGCTGGTTGCTTATGAACTGATCCTGACCGCCAGGGGCGCCACTGTGGTTGCCACCCTTTATTCATGGCTACCCGCCGAAGGAGCTATCGCTGTCGGCTGGCTTTTAAAAAACTATTGGAAGCCCGATTCATGGCTCTTTAACCCAATGAAGCAACAAGAGATAAATCAGGATCACCCGTTTGTCATCACCACTATGATGCACGGCTCGAGACATGACCAGCAACAACGACAGCCGTCAGAGTCATCCCGCCATCAAGCCCCAAAAGCCACTACCCGTCCTGAAGGCTGTGCCTCCAGCCTCCTGCATTCTGAATCTGGCGACGATAACGGAGACCCACAACAACACTCACATACTTTGGGCTTAAATTGTTTCGTCTATCCCTGTCATGGCGTTTGTAGATTCCGACCATCATCTGATTCATCCGATAGTAGAACGTCGGACTGTGAGGCAGACCATACGAGAGAATTAGCCGAAGAAAGCTCATGCCCTCATTTGGCCAATAGACACTGCTATCGTTGCCAGTTAGTGATCGGGGTCGCCTCAGACGGGATCGCTTCAGACTCAGTGGGCGCTGATACAGCCAATAAAACTCAGCCCAATGTGACAGCAAACTGCAACGTAATAGAGATCGATGAAAATGGCCAGCTGCGCCAGTGCGGGAAGTTCTACAAGAAAGTCCAAACCCTGTCGGCTCACAAAAGAAGATACCACACCGAAGAACAGGCCTGTGAAACGACTGTGGTCGGACAAAATGGCCAGCCGCGGCCTTGCGGGGCAGTCTGCAAGAATGCTGGAGCCCTGATGGTTCACAAAAGCAGCGTCCACACTGGACAACAAACCTGTCACTTAACATTAGTCGCCGAGGATGGCCAGCTGCGCCAATGTGGGAAGCTCTACAAGAATGCCGGAGCCCTGTCAGCTCACAAAAGAAGAGAGCATACCGGACAACAAACCTGTCACTTAACATTGGTCGGCGAGGATGGCCAGCAACAGCCATGTGGAGTGGTCTGCCGCAATGCTCGGGCCCTGACGTCTCACAAAAGAAGATATCACACCGGACAAAAAGTCTGCGATCTAAGAGTGGTCACAGAGAATGGCCAACTACGATCATGTGGGACGGTCTGCAAGAGCGCTCAAGCCCTCTCGGTGCACAAAAGATTTACTCACACCAGTCAACAAGTCTGCGATACAACCGTGGTCACAGAGGATGGCCAGCAGCGGCCATGCGAAAAGGTCTGCAAGAATGCTAAAACCTTGTCAGAGCACAAAAGCAAGTACCACACCGGGCAAAAAACCTGTGACGTAAACGTGGTCGGGGAGGATGGCCAGCAGCGGCCATGCGAAAAGGTCTGCAAGAATGCTAAAACCCTGTCAGAGCACAAAAGCAAGTACCACACCGGGCAAAAAACCTGTGATGTAAACGTGGTCGGGGAGGATGGCCAGCAGCAGCCATGCGGAAAGGTCTGCAAGAATGCTCAAACTTTGTCAGAGCACAAAAGCAATTACCACACCGGGCAAAAAACCTGTAACGTAAACGTGGTCGGGGAGGATGGCCAGCAGCAGCCATGCGGAAAGGTCTGCAAGAGCGCTCGAGCCCTGACGTCTCACAAAAGAAGATATCACACCGAACAAAAAGTCTGCGATCCAAGAGTGGTCACAGAGGATCGCCAACAGCGGTCATGTGGAACCATCTGCAAGGATTCTCAGGCCCTGTTTCATCACAAGAACAGACATCACACAGGGCAACAAACCTGTCAAAAGACTGTGTTCGGGGAGGATGGCCAGCATCGGACATGCGGGAAGCTCTGCAAGAATAGTACAGTTATGGCATATCACAAAAAAACACACAGAAAACGCAAACCAACTGAAGGAGAACAGAACGCTGCGCCAGCCCTCAAAAAGTAAAGTGAATAAATAACAATCTGAGATCAACACTTTTATTCAGTTTTCTCAGTAATGCTTTGGTTTATTGCAGAAGATCTTCGATTGAAAAACATGCTTATTTCATAATCTATCCTTTCTCTCCTGTAACCCGGAAAGCAAGGATAGAATTATTAAACATTCACCCTTTGCAGCACCGCTGTTCTTACTATTTTTGTTTTCTGTCGTCTGTAGGGCCGAACCTTTGACAGAACATTTTATTATCGCGCTTGAGGAGAATACAGGTTCTCAAAAGCAGATCTTTTCTGCAAAGCCTGACCAGCTCAGGTTACCGGGCCCGTCAGACATCGACCATGCAATTAGCTGCGTAATATCAGATCCGCCCCCTGATAATAAACGACACAGATCTGACAATTACAGGATAAAAAAATCTCTCATTGAGTTGATTTACTGGCCAGGGCTTTATGCCACTAACCTTCTGGTTGCTTATGAACTGATCCTGACTGCCAGAGAAGTCACTCTGAGTGCCACTCCTTATTCATCGCTACCCGCCGGAGGAGCTATCGCTGTCGGCTGGCTTTTAAAAAACTATTGGAACCCCGAGTCACCACTGTTTAACCCGATTAAGCAACAAGAGATAAATCAGGATCACCCTTTTGTCATCACCAATGTGATACCCGGCCCAGGACATGACCAGCAACAACGCCAGCCGTCAGAACCATCCCGCCATCAAGCCCCAAAAGCCGCTACCCGTCCTGCAGGCTATGTCACCAGACTCCCGCATTCTGAATCTGCCGACGGTGACGGAGACCCACAACAAAACTCACATACTTTGGGTTTAAATTGTTTCATCTATCCCTGTCATGGCGCTTGTAGATTCCGATCATCATCCGATTCACCCGATAGCGTAACGTCGGATTGTGAGGCAGACTACACGGAAGAAATAGCCGAACAAAGCTCATACCCCCATTTGGCCAATAGACACTGCTATCATTGCCAGTTAATGGTCGGGGTCGCCTCAGACTCAGTGGGTGCTGATGCAGCCGATAATACTCAGCCCATCCGGCAAGCAATCTGTAACCTGATAGGGTTCGATGAGTATGGCCAGCTGCGCCAATGTGGGAAGCTCTACAAAAATGCCCAAGCCCTTGCGTCTCACAAAAGAAGATACCACACCGGGCAACAAACCTGTGACGCGATTGTGATCGTGCATAATGGCCAGCCGCGGCCTTGCGGGGCAGTCTGTAAGAACGCTGGAGCCCTGATGGTTCACAAAAGCAGCGTCCACACTGGACAACAAACCTGTCACTTAACATTAGTCGGGGAGGATGGCCAGCTGCGCCAATGTGGGAAGCTCTACAAGAATTCCGCAGCCCTGTCGGCTCACAAAAGAACAGAGCATACCGGGCAACAAACCTGTCACTTAACATTGGTCGGCGAGGATGGCCAACAACAGCCATGCGGAGTGGTCTGCCGCAATGCTCGAGCCCTGGCGTCTCACAAAAGAAGATATCACACCGGACAAAAAGTCTGCGATGTAAGAGTCGTCACAGAGGATGGCCAACTGCGCTCATGTGGGACGGTCTGCAAGAGCGCTCAAGACCTCTCGATGCACAAAAGATTTACTCACACCGGTCAACAAGTCTGCGATACAACCGTGGTCACAGAGGATGGCCAGCAGCGGCCTTGCGAAAAGGTCTGCAAGAATGCTAAAACCTTGTCAGAGCACAAAAGCAATTATCATACCGGGCAAAAAACCTGTGACGTAAACGTGGTCGGGAAGGATGGCCAGCAGCAGCCATGCGGAAAGGTCTGCAAGAGCGCTCGAGCCCTCTCGTCGCACAAAGGCAGATTCCACACAGGGCAAAAAACTTGTCACGTAAACGTGGTCTGGGCGGATGGCCAGCAGCGGCCATGCGAAAAGGTCTGCAAGAATGCTAAAACCTTGTCAGAGCACAAAAGCAATTATCATACCGGGCAAAGAACCTGTGACGTAAACGTGGTCGGGAAGGATGGCCAGCAGCAGCCATGCGGAAAGGTCTGCAAGAGCGCTCGAGCCCTCTCGTCGCACAAAGGCAGATTCCACACAGGGCAAAAAACTTGTCACGTAAACGTGGTCTGGGAGGATGGCCAGCAGCAGCCATGCGGGAGAGTCTGCAAGTCACTCAGAGCTCTATCGGATCACAAAAGAAGACACCATAGCGGGCAAAAAACCTGCAATACAAAAGTGGTCACAGAGGATGGCCAGCATCGGATATGCGGGAAGGTCTGCAAGAATGCCAGGGCTATGGATTCTCACAAAAGAACACATAGAAAACGCAGACCAGCCGAAGGAGAACGGGGCGGTGCCTCAACCCTGAAAAGGTAAAGTAAATAAAGACCTGAGATCAGCACTTTTATTCAGTTTTCACAGTAACCCCCTGGTTTATAGCAGAAGATCTTCGACCGAAAAACATGCTTATTTCATAATCTATCCTTTCCCTCCTGTAACCCGCAAAGCAAGGATAGAATTATTAAACATTCACCCTTTGCAGCACCGCTGTTCTTACTATTGTCGTTTTCTGTCGTCTGTAAGGCCGAACCTTTGACAGAACGTTTTATTATCGCGCTTGAGGAGAATACAGGTTCTCAAAAGCAGATCTTTTCTGAAAAGCCTGACCAGCTCAGGTTACCGGGCCCGTCAGACATCGACCATGCAATTAGCTGCGTAATATCAGATCCGCCCCCTGATAATAAACGACACATATCTAATAATTACAGAATAAAAAAATCTCTCATTGAGTTGATTTACTGGCCAGGGCTTTATGCCACTAACCTTCTGGTTGCTTATGAACTGATCCTGACTGCCAGAGACGTCACTCTGAGTGCCACTCCTTATTTATTGCTACCTGTCGAAGGAGCTATTGCTGTCGGTTGGCTTTTAAAAAACTATTGGAACCCCGATTCATGGCTTTTCAACCCGATTAAGCAACAAGAGATAAATCAGGATCACCCGTTTGTCATCACCACTATGATGCGCGGCTCGGGACATGACCAGCAACAACGTCAGCCGTCAGAATCATCCCGCCATCAAGCCCCAAAAACCACCACCTGTCCTACAGGCTATGTCTCCAGCCTCCTGCATTCTGAATCTGGCGACAGTAACGGAGACCCACAACAACACTCACATACTATGGGCTTAAATTGTTTCGTCTATCCCTGTCATGGCGTTTGTAGATTCCGATCATCACCCGATTCATCCGATAGCAAAACGTCGGATTGTGAGGCAGACCACACGAGAGAAACAGCCGAACAAGGCTCATTCCCCCAATGGGTCAATAGATACAGCTATCGTTGCCAGTTAGTGGTCGGGGTCGCCTCAGACGGGGTCGCCTCAGGCTCAATGGGTACTGATACAGCTGATAAAACTCAGCCCACCGGGTTGGTAATCTGTAACCTGATAGAAGTCGATGAGGATGGCCAGCTGCGCCAATGTGGGAAGTTCTACAAGAATGCCCGGGGCCTCTGGACTCACAAAAGAAGATACCACACCGGACAACAAACCTGTGACGCGACTGTGATCGGGCAGAATGGCCAACCGCGGCCTTGTCGGGTAGTCTGCAAGAATGCTGGAGCCCTGTCGTCTCACAAAAGCAGCTTCCACACTGGACAACGAACCTGTCACTTAACATTGGTCGGCACTGATGGCCAGCAGCTGCCATGCGGGACGGTCTGCAAGACCGCAAAAGCCCTGTCGGATCACAGAAGAAGACACCACTCAGAGCAAAAAGCCTGTAACCTGACGGTGGTTAGGGAGGATGGTCAGCAGCGGACATGCGAAAAGATCTGCAAGAGCGCCAAAGCCCTGTCGTATCACAAAAGAAGAGAGCACACCGGGCAACAAACCTGTGACGTGACCGAGGTCGGACAGAATGGTCAGCCACGGCCCTGCGGGAAAGCCTGCAAGAATGCTGTAGCCCTGTCGTCTCACAAGAGAAGATACCATACAGGGCAAAAAACCTGTAATTTAATGATGTTCCGGGAGGATGGCCAACAGCAGCCATGTGGAACCATCTGCAAAAATGCCCAAGCCCGGTTGCATCACATGAGCAGAGACCACACCGGGCAACAAACCTGTCAAGTGACTATAGTCGGGAATGATGGCCAGCAGCGGACATGCGGAAAGGTCTGCAAGAATTCTCAAGCCTTGTCGGAGCACAAAAGCAGTTACCATACCGGGCAAAAAACCTGTGCCCTAACCGTGGTCGGGGAGGATGGTCAGCCGCGACCATGCGAAACCGTCTGCAAGAATGCCAAAGCCTTGTCGGATCACAAAAGAATATACCACACCGGGCAACAAACCTGCGACGCGACCTTGTTCGGGGAGGATGGCCGCCCGCGATCATGCGCAATGGTCAGCAAGAATGTTAAAGCCTTATCGAATCACAAAAGAACATTCCACACCGGGCCACAAAACTGTGACGTCACTGTGGTCGGACAGAATGGTCAGTCACGGCCCTGCGGGAAAGTCTGCAAGAATGCTGTAGCCCTCACGTCTCACAAAAGAAGCTTCCACACTAAACAACGAAACTGTCACTTAACCTTCGTCGGGAAGGGTGGCCAACAGCGGCCATGCGGAGTGGTTTTCAATAATGCTAAAGCCCTGGCTAACCACAAAAGAATACATCGTAAGCGCAAGTCTGTTGATGTGGACCAGGACGATGATCCTCAGTCCTCCAAAAAGTAAAGCAAGAAATTAACGATCTTTAACAGAAAGTATTTGACAGAAAAGCACTCTTATTTTCTTGATCTATCCTTCCTCTCTGTAAACCGGAATGCAAGGATAGAATTATTAAAGACTCACTCTTTGCGGCACTGCTGTTGCCGCTAATGTTGTTGCCCTTCACCAGCCAGGCGGAACCGTTGACGGAGCGTTTTATTGTCGAGCTTCAACAGGATGCAGGTTTTCCAAACCAGAGCTTTTCAATAAAGACAGACCGGCGTCTATTGTCCGTTAACCCGTCAGTCATTGCCTACATAAACGGCGATGCAGGACCAGATTTACCTCCTTATTATAAACGACAGAAGAATATCAGTTACGAGGTAATAACACCCCTCATTGAGTCGATTTACTGGCAGTTACTTTACTCCACGAATCTGCTGGTTGCCTTCGAGCTGATCTTTACCACCAGAGACACCTCTCCCAACCCCGCTCCTTATTCATGGCTACCGGTAGAAACGGTTGTTGCTGTCGGTTGGCTTTTAAAAAGCTATTGGACCCCCGATTCACCGCCGCTGAATCTGGTTCAACAACAAGAGATAAGTCAGGATCACCCGTTTGTAATTACTGCTATGATGCCTGGCTCTGAACATAACCAACAACAAGATCAACCATCAGGTTCATCGGACCAGCCCCCCGAAACACCCTTCAACCCTCTAAGCTATTTCATTAGACTTTTTTATTTCAGCTCCGGCGAAGGTAACGGAGACCCTCAACAACAGTCGCATACTTTGGGTTTAGATTGTTTCGTCCATCCCTGTAATGGCGTTTGTATATTCCGGCCACCTTCCGAAAGTCTGGCAAGCCCTGCAGGATCTGAACCCGGACAAAACTCATGCCCTCATTTGACCAATAATCACTGCTATCGTTGCATCAGGCATTCTGACCCTGAAATCGAAACATCGAATCCCCCCCTTGCCATTCAGCTCCAATCCGCTTCTGGCCAGCAATCTCACATATATACCATTAATAACAGACCGGCCAATAGGTGCAACGTAATAGTGTTAAACAGTGATGGCCACCTGCAACCTTGCGGAAAGGTCTACAAGACAGCACAATCCCTGTCGGAACATAAAAGAGGTATTCACAGCAAGCAACAAACCTGTGAAGTAACCGTGGTTGGGGAGGATGGTCAGCGGCGGCCATGCGGCTTGGTTTGCAGAAATTCCAGAGCCCTGTCATCTCATAAACTCAGGCACCACACCGAGCAACCAGTCTGTGACATAACAGTGGTCACAAAGGATGGCCAGCAGCGACCATGCGGGATGGTCTGCAAGAATCCTAAAGCCTTCTGGGATCACAAAAGAAGACTCCACACCGGGAAAAAAGCCTGTGACGCAATCGTGGTCGGAAAAGATGGTCGGCCAAGGCCATGCGGGAGGGTCTGTAAAAATATCAGCTCCCTTTCGGATCACAAAGGCAGGCAGCACAGCGGGCAAAAAGCCTGTGACGTAAACATGGTCACAGAGAATGGTCAGCAGCAACCATGCGGGAAGATCTGCAAGAGTGCTGGAGCCCTGTCGGAACACAAAAAAAGAAACCACAATCGACCAAGAATCTGTGACGAGCACATTGTTGGAGAAGATCCGGAGTCGCAACCATGCGGGAAAATCTTCATTAGCGCTCAAGCACTGTGGTTTCACAAAAGAAAAGACCACACCGGGGAACAAACCTGTAACTCTACGATGGTCGCAAAGGATGGCCAGCAGCGGCGATGCGGGAAGGTCTACCGGAATATTAAATCCCTATCTGAGCACAAAAGTAGATATCATCAAAAACGCAAGCTTGTTGATCTGGAGCAGCATGATGACCTCAGCCCTCCAAAAGGTAAAGCAAGTAACGATCTTTGACAGGAGGCTTTTGACAGAAAAACACGCTTATTCTTGATCTATCCTTCCTCTCTGTAGACCAGAATGCAAGGATAGAATGATTAAACACTCACTTTTTGTAGCATCACTATTACTGCTACATTCGCTGTTTGCCATCGGTCAAGCCGATCCGTTGACAAGACGTTTTATTTTCGAGTCTCAACAGGATTCAGGTTTTCCAATAAACAAAGACCGGAGATTATCGGGTAACCCGTCAGTCATTGCCGACACAAGTCGCTATACAGGACAATATTTACCATCTTATTATAAACGACAAAAACATTATGAGGTAAAAGTAACCTTCATTGAGTCGATTTCCCGGCAGTTGCTTTACGCCACGAATCTGCTGGTTGCCTTCGAAGTGATCCTGACCTCCAGAGATGCCCATCTGAGCTCCGCCCCTTATTCATGGCTACCGGTAGAGACGATTGTCGCTTTCGGCTGGATTTTAAAAAGCTATTGGAACCCAGATTCAGCGCTGCTTAATCTGATTCGACAACAAGAGATAAGTCAGGATCCCCCGTTTGTGATTACTACTATGATGCCTGGCTCCGGAAATAACCAACAGCAAGGTCAACCTTCAGGATCATCGGGCCTGCAGACCCCCGCAGCCCCCGGCCATCCGATAGGCTATTTCACCAGCCTTCTGTATTCCGAATCTGGCGAAGGTAACAGGAACCCTCAACAACAGCAACATACTCTCGGTTTAGATTGTTTCGTCGACCCCTGTTATGGCGTTTGTAAATTTCGATCACCCTTTGAAAGCATGACAAATCTTGCAGAAGCAACACCCGAACAAAACTCATGTACCTATGTGGCCAATACACACTACTATCTTTGCATCAGGCATTCTGATCCTATAAACGAAACATCGAATGATTCCCCTGCCATTACACTCCAATGCTTATCTTGCGAACTATCCCGGGCACATGGCATTGATGGCAATCCAACCAATAGCTGCAACTCTGAAGGAGTCGCCTCAAACTCAACGGGTGCAGGCACAACCGATATAAGAGCTTCTGCCGAGCAAGCAACCTGCAGTGCGATAGTGGTCGGGGAAGATGATCATCTGCAACAATCCGGGAAAGCCTTTCAAAGTGCTAAAGCCCTGTCGAATCAGAAAAGAAGAATCCATACAAGGCAAAAAAACTGTGAGGTGACCGCGGTCAGGGAGAATAGCCAGCAACAGCCATGCGGAGTGGTTTGCAAAAACGACAAATCTTCGGCGCCTCACAAAAGCAAATACCCTTGTGGGCTAAAAACCTGTGACGTCACTGTGGTTGGAGATGATGGTCAGCAGCGGCCATGCGGAAAGGTCTGCAAGAACTCTGGTTTCCTGTCGGATCACAAAGTCAGATGCCACACCGGGCCACAAAACTGTGACGTCACTGTGGTCGGACAGAATGGTCAGCCACGGCCCTGCGGGACAGTTTGCCAGAATGTTAAAGCCCTTTTGACTCACAAATGCAGATACCACAGCGGGCAAAAAACCTGTGCCGCAACAGTGATCGGGAAAGATGGCCAACAACAGCCATGCGGGAAAGTCTGCAAAAATGCTTCAAACCTTTTGAGTCACAAAATAAGGAAGCACAGCGAGCAAAAAACCTGCAACGTAGCAGTGGTCGGAGAGAATGGCCAGCAACGACCATGCGGGACGATCTGCAAGAATGCTGGAATCCTGTCGGATCACAAAAAAAGAAAACACACCCCACAAAGAACCTGTGACGTGGAGATTGTTGGAAAACATGGCCAGCCTCAGCCATGCGGGATGTTCTGCAAGAATTCTCATGCCCTCTGGGCTCACAAAAGCAGAGCCCACGGCGAGCAACAAACCTGCGACGTGATCGTAACTGGAAAAGACGCTCAGCAAAGGCGATGCGGAAAGGTCTTTAAGAATAATCTGACCCTTTCTGAGCACAAAAGAAAATATCATCTAAAACGCAAGTCTGTCGACGTGGAACAGGATGGTGACCTCAGCCATCCAAAAGGTAAAGTAAGTAACGATCTTTAACAGGAGGCTTTTGACAGAAAAACACGCTTATTTTTTTGATCTATCCTTCCTCTCTGTAGACCAGAACGCAAGGATAGAATGATTAAACACTCAATTTTTGCGGCATCGCTATTACTGCTACATTCGCTGTTTGCCATCGGTCAGGCCAATCCGTTGACAAGATACTTTATTGTCGAGTTTCAACAGGTTTCAGGTTTTCCAAATCAGAGTTTTTCAATAAAGCAAGACCGATGCTCATTGTCGGGTAGCCCGTCAGTCATTGCCGACACCAGCGCCTGTACAGGACAAGATTTACCACCTTATTATAAACGACAGAAACCGATCCGTTTTGAGGTAAACGCAGCCTTCATTGAGTCGATTTCCTTGCGGTTGCTTTGCCTCAGAAATCTGCTGGTTGCCTTTGAACTGATCCTGACCTCCAGAGACGCTCCTCTGAGCTTCGCCCCTTATTCATGGCTACCGATAGAAACGATTGTCGCTTTCGGCTGGCTTTTAAAAAGCTATTGGAAGCCCGATTCAACGCTGCTTAATCTGATTCGACAACAAGAGATGAGTCAGGATCACCCGTTTGTGATTACCGCTATGATGCCTGGCTCCGGAAATAACCAACAACAAAGTCAACCTTCAGGATCATCGGGTCTGCAAACCTCCGCAGCCACTATCCAACCGCAAGGCTATTCCACCAGCCTTCTGCATTCCGGCTTTAACAAGGGTAACGAAAACCCTCAACAACAACACCGGCATACTCTGGGTTTAGATTGTTTCGTCCATCCCTGTTACGGCATTTGTAAATTCCGACCACCGTCTGAAAGCGTGGCAAGCTCTACAGAAGCAACACCTGGACAAAACTCATGCCCCCGTTTGGCCAATAGATACTCCTATCTTTACATCAGGCATTCTGATCCTGCAAAAGAAACATCCAATGATTCCCCTGCCATTCGACTCCAATACGTTTCTGGCCAACTATCCCGGGCACACGGCATTGATGGCAACCCAGCCAATAGCTGCAACTCTATAGGGTTCGCCCCGGATTCAACGGGTGCGGTGACAACCGATATAGCGGCTCTTGCCGAGCAAACAACCTGTAATGCGACAGTGATCATGAAGGACGGCCATCTGCGGCAATGCACGAAAGCCTTTAAAAGTGCTCAAACCCTGTCGAATCACAAAAAAAGAATCCACACAGGGCAAAAAAACTGTGAGGTGACCGTAGTCGGGGAGAATGGCCAGCAGCAACCATGCGGGGTGGTTTGCAAAAATGACCAATCTCTGGCGTCTCACAAAAGCAAATACCATCGTGGGCCAAAAACCTGTGACCTGACCGAAACCGATGAAGATGGCCTGCAGCGGAGATGCGGGAAGGTCTGCAAAAATGCTGAAGCCCTTTCGAGTCACAAAAGAAGACACCACACCGCTCTAAAAACCTGTGACGTGTTCCTGATCGGAAAGGATGGCCAGCAACGGCCATGCGGAACAATCTGCATGAATCCTCAAGCCCTGTGGTATCACAAAAGACGCACCCACACCGGGCAACAAACCTGTGACGTTATTACGGTCGGGAAGGATGGCCAGCAGCAAGCATGCGGGAAAGTCTACAAAAATATTCAAACCCTGTCGGATCATAAAAGAAAATACCATACCAGGCAAAGAACCTGTAACTTGGCTGTAGTCGGGGATGATGGTCGTCAGCGGCCATGCGAACAGGTCTGTAAGAACTCTGGTTTCCTGTCGGTTCACAAAAGAAGATACCACACCGAGCAAAAAATCTGTGGCCTGCCCAAGGTCGGGAAAGATGGCCAGCAACGGCCGTGCAGAAAGATCTGCATGAATGCTCAAATCTTTTCGGAGCACAAAAGTAAAGTCCACAGTGGGCAAAAAACTTGTGGCTTGGCCGTTGTCGGAAAAGATAGCAATCCGCAGCCATGCGGAAAACTCTGCAAGAATGCAAGAGCCCTGTCAGATCACAAAAGAAGAAAACACACCGGGCAACAAACCTGCAACCTGATCTTGGTCGATGAGGATGGCCAGCAACGGCCATGCGGAAGGGTCTGCAAAAATACCAGAGTCCTGTCCGATCACAAAAGAACACATCGAAAACGCAAGTCTGTTGATGTAAACATGAATAATGAGCTCAGCTCTCCAAAAGTTGAATCGATTGAATAACGATCTTTAACAGAAAATTTTTGAAAGAAAAACACGCTTATTTTCTTGATCTATCCTTCCTCCCTGTAAACCGGAATGCAAGGATAGAATGATTAAACACTCACTCTTTGCGGCACCGCTGCTGCATCTATTGTTGATGTCTTCCATCTGCCAGGCCGAACCGTTGACAAAACGTTATATCGTCGATTCTCAACAGAACTCAGGTTTTTCATACCAGAGCTTTCCAATAAAGCCAGACCTGCGTTCAGTGTCGGGCAGTCCGTTGTTCAATGCCGAAATAAACGGCGATGCAGGACCAGATTTACTCGCTTATTATAAACGACAGAAACTTATCAGTTACGAGGTAACAGCAACCTTCATTGAGTCGATTTCCTGGCAGTTGATTTTCGACACGAATCTGCTGGTTGCCTTCGAACTGATCCTGACCAGCAGAGACGACCCTCTGAGCCCTACCTCATATTCATGGCTACCGTTAGAAACGTTTGTTGCTGTCGGCTGGCTTTTAAGATGCTATTGGAAGCCCGATTCATCGCTGTTTAATCTGATCCAACAAGAGACAAGTCAGGATCACCCGTTCGTGATTACCACTGCAATGCCTGACTCCGGAGATGACCAAAAACAGGCTCAAGCATCAGAATCGTACGGCCAGCAAGCCCTCGAAACACCCATCCACCCTATAGGTTATTTAACCAGTCTTCTGAATTCTGACTTTGATGACGGTAACGAAGCCCCTCAACAACACTCACATACTTTGGGTTTAGATTGTTTCGTACATCCCTGTCATGGCGTTTGCAGGTTCCGACGATCAACCGACAGTTCACATTCAATGTCTGCAGGAACTGCATATAGCGACCTTGACGGGCCACTCGACGATGATAGACCAATACCCTGGGATTTGTCTGTCACTGCCGATGATTTGGCTATAGTCAGAGGGTTACTCAGTTTACGTGGTCATAGTCTTCTAAAAGAAACCGAAATTTCCTCCAGACATACCGATTTAATCCCTCAAATGGAAACTTCAGAAACACAACTAACAACAAGATCATCCCAATTGGGTCAAAAACCATCTCATCTTTCTCGTACAGTCAAGGTACCAGCCACGAACCAAACCGGACAACGACCCCATGATGTAACCGCAACTGGGGAGAATAGCCAGCAGCAACAATGTGGGGTGGCCTGCAAGAAGACTCAATCTCTTTGGAGCCACAAAAGCAACTACCACACCAGGCAAAAAATCTGTAACGCGACAGTGGTAGGGAAGGACGGCCAGCAGTCGCTATGTGGAAAGACCTACAAAAATATTCAAGTCCTTTCAACTCACAAAAGAAAATACCATACCGGGCAAAAAATCTGTAACTTTGCGGTAGTCGGGCAGGATGGGCAACAGCGACCATGCGGGACGGTCTGCGAGAATACTCTAGCCCTGTCGAATCACAAAAGAAAAATACATACCAGACAAAAAACCTGTAACCTGGCCTTGGTCGGGGAAGACGGCCTGCAGCGGACCTGCGGGAAGGTCTGCAAAAATGCTATAGCCCTTTCGGATCACAAACGCAGATACCACAGCGGGCAACGAACCTGTAAATTGACCGTGGTCGGGGAGGATGGCCAGCAACGGCCATGCGGGACGGTCTGCAAGAATGCCTGTGCCCTTTCAGATCACAAAAGAAAAGGCCACACCGGGCAAAAAACCTGTAACTTGATCGTGGTCGGTGAGGATGGCCAGCAACGGCCATGCAGGATGACCTGCAAGAATGCTGGAGCCCTGACGAATCACAAAAGCAGATACCACACCGGGCAACAAACCTGTAAAGTGACCGAGGTTGGGGAAAATGGCCAACCCCGGGCATGCGGAAAGATCTGCAATAGTCTTAAAGCCCTGTCATCTCATAAAAGCATATACCACACCGGGCATAAAACCTGCAAAGTGACCATGGTGGGAGAGGATGGTCAGCAACGTTCATGCGCGACGGTGTGCAAAAATACTGTAGCTCTGTGGACTCACAAAAGCAGATACCATACCGAGCAACAAACCTGTAAAGTGACCGTGGTCGGGGGGGATGGCCTGCAACGGCTATGCGGGACTCTGTGCAAGAATTCCAAAGCCCTCTCAGATCACAAAAGCAGATACCACACTGGACAACAAACCTGTAAAGTAACCATGGTCTGTGAAGATGGCCAGCAGCGGCCATGCGGGGCCGCGTGCAAGAATTCTAAAGCCCTGTCAGATCACAAAAGAAACAAGCACACCGGGCAACAAACCTGCAACCTGATCGTGGTCGATGAGGATGGTCGGCAACGGCCATGTGGAAGGGTCTGCAAAAATATCAGAACCCTGTCTGATCACAAAAGAAGACATCGAAAACGCAAGTCTGTTGATGTAAATCAGGATAATGAGCTCAGCTCTCCAAAAGTTAAATTGATTGATTAACGATCTTTAACAGAAGACTTTAGAAAGAAAAACAGGCTCATTTTCTTGATCTACCCTTCCTCTCTGTAAACCAGAAAGCAGAGATAGAATGATTAAACACTCACTCTTCAAGGCAATGCTGTTGACGCTATTGTTGTTGTCTTTCATCTGTCAGGCTGATCCGTTGACAAGACATTTTATCATCGAGCTTCAACAGGATTCAGGTTTTCCAAACCAGTGCTTTTCAATAAAACCGGACCGGCGTTCATTGCCGGGCAACCCGTCAGACATTGCCGACATAAACGGTGATTCAGGACCAGACTCAGCACTTTATTATAATCGACAGAAACCTATCAGTTACGAGGTAATAGCGACCCTCATTGAGTCAGTTTCCTGGCAGTTACTTTACGCCACGAATCTACCGCTTGCCTTCGAACTGATCTTGAACACCAGAGCCGCCCCTCTGAGCCCCACCCCTTATTCATGGCTGCCAGAAGAAATGGTTTTTGCTGTTGGCTGGCTTTTAAAAAACTACTGGAACCATGATTCACTGCGGTTAAACCCGATTGAGCAACAAGAAATGACTTCTATGTTGACACAGTGGGATCAGCCTTTTGTGAGCACCATTATGCTGCATGGTAACAGAGATGACCAACAACAAGGCCAGCTACCAGAGTCATCTGGCCAACAGACCCAACAAGCCACCACCCAAACTACAAGCTCCTTTACCAGCGCCCTATATTCTGGCTTCGGCGAAGGTAACCTGGATCCTCAACAACGACCACATACTTTGGGCTTAGATTGTTTCATCCATCCCTGTCATGGCTTTTGTAGATTTCGACCACCTTTTGAAAACATGGCAAACCATACAGACGCAATACACGGACAAAATTCATGCACTCACTTGGCCAACAGACACTGCTATCGTTGCATCAGACATTCTGACCCTGCAAACGAAACATCAAATGACCCCCTTGCCATTCTGCTCCAATGCGCTAAGACACGACGATCTCAGGCACGCGACTCAGTCAAGACAACGGCCCCTGCCGGGCAAGCAACCTGCAAACTGATAGTCATTGAGAAAGATGGTGGGATTCGGCAATGCGAGAAAGCTTTTAAGAGTACTCGAGCCCTGTCGAGTCACAAAAGGAGAATCCATACCGGACAAAAAACCTGTGAGGTAACCGTGGTCGGGAAGGATGGCCAGCAGCAACCATGCAGGGTAGTTTGCAAAAATGCCCAATCTCTGGCATCTCACAAAAGCAAGTACCATTGCGGGCTAAAAACTTGTGACACGGCCTTGGTCGGGGAAAATGGCCTTCGGCGGACATGTGGGACAGTCTGTAAAAATGCTGTTGCCCTTTCGGCTCACAAACTCAGACAACACGCCGGACAACAAACCTGTCACGTTATAATGGTTGGAGACTATGGCCAGCAACGGCCATGTGGGGTGATCTGTAAGAATGCCAAAGCCCTTTCGGAACACAAAAGAAAAAGCCACGGCGTACAAAAAGCCTGTAAAGTGATCGTGGTCGAGGAGGATGGCCAGCGACGGCCATGCGGGAAAGTCTGCAAAAATGCTTTAGCCCTGTCGAATCACAAGCGCAGATATCACACCGGGCAACAAACCTGTAAAGTGACCGTGGTCGGGGAGGATGGCCAGCAACGTCCATGCGGGAAGGTCTGCAGGAGTGTCTGTGCTCTTTCAGATCATAAAAGAAAAGGCCACACCGGGCAAAAAACTTGTAAAGTAATTGTGGTCGGAGAGGATGGCCAGCGACAGCCATGCAGGAAGGTCTGCAAGAATGCTGGAGCCCTTACGAATCACAAAAGCAGATTCCACACCGGGCGACAAACCTGTGATGTGATCGTGGTCGGGGAGGATGGGCAGCCGCGGCCATGTGGAAAGGTTTACAAGAATTCATATACCCTGTCCAAGCACAAAAGAATACTTCACAAACGCAAGCCTGTTGATGGGGACCAGAAGGACGGTCCCAGCCCTCTATAAGGTAATGTGAATAAGTAACCACCTTTAGCAGAAGGTTTTTGACAGAAAAACACGCCTGCTTTCTTGATCTATCCTTCCTCTCTGTATATCTGAGGCTAGGATAAAATCATTAAGTACTTACTCTGTGCGGCGCCCCTGCTGCTACTTTCTCTGACTGTCGCCTGTCAGGCCGAAACGTTGACCAGACGTTTTATTGTCGAGCTTCAGCAGGATACAGCTTTTTCAAACCAGAGTTTTTCCATAAAGCCAGACCAACGTGCGCTGTCCGATAACCCGTCAGATATTGCCAACAAAAACGGCTTTAAAAGACCAGATTTACCCTCTGATTATAAACGACAGAGTTTTTTTTAGTTACGAAGTAAAAACAACCCTTATTGTGTCGATTTCCTGGCAGTTGCTTTATGCCACGAATTTGCTGGTTGCTTACGAACTGACCATGACCAACAAAGCCCACCCTCTGGGTGCTACCTCTTATTCATGGCTCCCCGTAGAAGGAATTGTCACTGTCGGCTGGCTTTTGAAAAGCTATTGGAACCCCGACTCACCACTGTTTAAACCGATTGAACAATCAGAAATGAGATTGACACAGGGGAATCAGCCTTTTGCAATCACTACTATGATGCACGGCTCCGGATATGACCAACAACAACCACAACAACAACCACTACAACAAAGCCAGCCACCAGATTCATCTGGCCAACAAGCTCCACAAGTCACGAGCCAACAAACAGGCGCTTTCACCAAACCTCTGTTTTCTGGCTCCGGTGACGGCTACGGAGACCCTCATCAAAACGCACACACTCTGGGTTTAGATTGTTCCGTCCCCCCCTGTCATGGCGTTTGTAAATACCGATCATCTTCCGAAAACATGGGGCCAGCTGAAAGGTCGCTGAATTCTGAAGAAAGTCTGGCTAGCCGTACAAGAGCAACACCCGAAAAAAACTCATGTCCCCATAATTGTCAATGCTATCGTTGCACCTGGCATTCTGATCCTGCAAATGAAACATCAAATGATCCCTTTGCCATTCAACTCCAATGCACTTCTGGCCAACTGGCACACGGCATTGATGACAACCCGGTCAATACAACCGCCCCTGCAAAGCAAATCGCCTGTAACCTGAAAATGGTCGATAAGGATGGCCAGCTACGGAATTGCGAGAAAGTCTACAAGAGTGCTCAATCCCTTTTGAATCACAGAAGAGCATACCACTCCGGTAAAAAAACCTGTCTTGCGCCCGTGGTCGGGAAGGATGGCCGGCTGCGACCATGCGGGGAGGTCCGGAAAAATGCCGTTGCCCTGTCGTATCACAGAAGAACGGCGCACACCGGGCAACAAACCTGTAACGTCATAATGGTCACAGAGGATGGCCAGGAACGGCCATGCGGAAAGGTCTGCATGAATGCCAGCACCCTGTCGTATCACAGAAGAACGGCGCACACCGGGCAACAAACCTGTGAAGTAATCGTGGTCGGCAAGGATGGTAAACCGCAACCATGCGGGAAGGTCTGCAAAAATGCCAGTGCCCTGTCGAAGCACAAAGGAAGTGCGCACACGGAGCAAAGAAACTGTGACGTGACCGTGGTCGAAGAGGATGGCAAGCAGCGACCTTGCGGAATGGTCTGCAAGAGCGCCAAAGCCCTGTCGTCTCACAAGCTTGGATACCACAGCGGGCAAAAAATCTGTGAAATAATCGTGGTCGACAAGGATGGTAAACCGCAACCATGCGGGAGGGTCTGCAAGAATGCCTATATCCTGTCGAATCACAAAAATAGGGCCCACACCAGGCAAAGAACCTGTGATCTGACCGTGGTCGGCAAGGATGGAAAACCGCAACCATGCGGGAGGGTCTGCAAGAATGCCTATATCCTTTCGAAGCACAAAAATAACGCCCACACCGGGCAAAAAACCTGTGACCTGACCGTGGTCGAAGAGGATGGCCGACAGCGACCTTGCACAACGGTCTGCAAGAGCGCCATGGCTCTGTCATCTCACAAGCTTGGATGCCACAGCGGGCAAAAAACCTGCGAAGTCATCGTGGCCGACAAGGATGGTAAACCGACACCATGCGGGAGGGTCTGCAAGAATGCCTATATCCTCTCAGATCACAAAAAAAGGCAACACAGCGGGCAAAAAACCTGCGATGTGATCGTGGCCGATAAGGATGGCCAGCAGCGGCCATGCGGGAAGGTCTGCAAGAATGTCAGCGCTCTACACTATCACAAAACAAGCGCTCATACCGGGCAACGAACCTGTGACGTCATAATGGTCACAGAGGATGGCCAGCAGCGGCTATGTGGAAAGGTTTACAAGAGTATATATACCCTGTCTGTGCACAAAAGAATACATCGAAAACGCAAGCCTGTTGATGCGGACCAGAAAGACGGTCTCAGCCCTCTTTAAGGTAATGTGAATAAGCAACCACTTTTAACAGAAGGTTTTTGACAGAAAAACACACTTACTTTCTTGATCTATCCTTCCTCTCTGTATATCTGGAGGCAAGGATAACATCATTAAATACTCACTCTTTGCGGCACCTCTGCTGCTACTTTCGCTGACTGTCGCCTGCCAGGCCGAAACGTTGACCAGACGTTTTATTGTCGAGCTTCAGCAGGATGCAGTTTTTTCAAACCAGAGTTTTTCTATAAAAACAGACCAACGTTCACTGTCGGATAACCCGTCAGATATTGCTGACAAAAACGGCTTTAAAAGACCAAATTTAGCCTCTGATTATAAACGACAGAGTTTTTTTAGTTACAAAGAAAAAACAACCCTCATTGAGTCGATTTCCTGGCAGTTGCTTTACGCCACGAATTTGCTGGTTGCCTTCGAACTGATCATGACCAGCAAAGCCCCTCCTCTGGGTGCTACCTCTTATTCATGGTTAGCGATAGAAGGGATTGTCACTGTCGGCTGGCTTTTGAAAAGCTATTGGAACCCCGACTCAGAACTGCTTAAACCGATTGAACAATCAGTAATGAGGTTGACACAGAGGAACCAGCCTTTTGCAATAACTACTATGATGCACGGTTCCGGCTATGACCAACAACGACCACAACAACAAAGCCAGTCACCAGAACCATCTGGCCAGCAAGCCCCCAGCCAGCCAACAAGCGCTTTCACCAACCCTCTGTCTTCTGGCTCCGGTGATGGCCATGGAGATCCTCAACGAAACGCACATACTTTAGGTTTAGATTGTTTCGTCCAGCCCTGTCATGGCGTTTGTAAATTCCGATCATCTTCCGAAAACATGGAGCCAGCTGAAAGGTCGCTGAATTCTGAGGAAAGTCTGGCTAGTCGAACAGGAGCAACATCCGTACAAAACTCATGTCCCCATAATTGTCAATGCTATCGTTGCAACTGGCATTCTGATCCTGCAAATGAAACATCAAATGATCCCTTTGCCATTCAACTCCAATGCACTTCTGGCCAACTATTTCAGGTACACGGCATTGATGACAACCCGGTCAATACAACCGCCCCTGCAGAGCAAGTCAACTGTAACCTGACAATAGTAGATAAGGATGGCCAGCTACGGAATTGCGAGAAAGTCTACAAAAGTGCTCAATCCCTTTTGAAGCACCAAAAAAGAGTCCACAGCGGCAAAAAAACCTGTCTTGTGCCTGTGGTCGGAAACGATGGTCAGCTGCGACCATGCGGGGAGGTCCGGAAAAATACCGTTGTCCTGTCTTATCACAGAATAACAGCGCACACCGGGCAACAAACCTGTGAAGTCATAATGGTCACAGAGGATGGTCAGGAACGGCCATGTGGAAAGGTCTGCATGAATGCCAGAGCCCTGTCGGATCACAAAAAAAGTGCCCACACCGGGCAAAGAACCTGTGATGTCACCGTGGTCGGGGAGGATGGTCTGCAGCGGCCATGCGGGAAACTCTGCAAGAGTTCTCAATCTCTCTCGTGTCATAAATTCAGACAACACAACGGAAATAAAACCTGTGACGTGAACATAGTCTCAGAGGATGGCCAGCAACGACCTTGCGGAACAGTCTGCAAGAATGTCTGCGCTCTAAGGTATCACAAAAAAACCACTCACTCCGGGCAAGAAACCTGTGACGTTATGATGGTCAGGGAGGATGGCCGACGACAGCCATGTGGAAAGGTTTGCAAGAATGCCCGTAGCCTGTCAGATCACAAAAAAAGAAATCACAGCGGGCAAAAAGCCTGTGATGTGATCGTGACCGATGAGGATGGCCATCAGCGGCCATGTGGGAAGGTCTGCAAGAGTGTCGGCATTCTGCAGGAGCACAAAAGAAGAGCTCACACCGAGCAACAAACCTGTGACGTTATGATGTTTGGGGAGGATGGCCAGCGACGGCCATGCGGAAAGGTTTTCAAGAAGAGCCGGGATCTTGGTAATCACAAAAGAAGAACCCACACCGGGCAACAAACCTGCGACGTTATAATACTCGAAGAGGACAGCCAGCCACGACGCTGTGGAACGATCTGCAGGAGTGCCGATGAGCTGTCGAAACACAAAAGAAGAGAGCACTCCGGGCGACAAGCCTGTGACGTCAAAATAGTCACAGAGGATGGCCAACGGCGACAATGCGGGAAGGTCTACAAGAATAAGCATGTCCTCTGGAATCACAAAAAAAAAGGTCACATCGCGCAACCAATCTGTGACTTCATAATGGTCGGGGAGGATGGTCAAACATACCCATGTGGAAAAGTCTGCAGGAGCACTAAAAGACTGTACATTCATAAAAGAAGCGTCCACATCGTGCAAAGAACCTGTGATGTGATCGTGGCCGATGAGGATGGCCAGCAGCGGCCATGCGGGACTCTCTGCAAGAATTATAAAAAGTTGTCGGTCCACAAAAGAAGCTTCCACACCCCAGAACAAAACTGTGATACGACCGTGATCGGGGAGAATGGCCAACCTCGCCCATGCGGAAAAGTCTGCAAGAGTGTTCGAGCCCTGTCATGTCACAAAAGCAGATACCACACCGGGCAAAAAACCTGCAACGCTATATTGGTCGGCGAGGATGACCAGCAAAGGCCGTGCGGGAGGGTCTGCAAGAATAGCCAGGTCCTGTCGGATCACAAAAGAAGCACCCACACCGCGCAAAAAACCTGTGATGTGACCTTGGTCGGGGAGGATGGTCAGCCGCAGCCATGTGGAAAGGTTTTCAAGAATATATATACCCTGTCTAAGCACAAAAGAATGCATCGAAAACGTAAGCTTGTTGGTGCGGACCAAAGTATGATGGTCGGGGGAGATGGCGAGCGACGGCCATGCGGAACAGTTTGCAAGAATAGCCCATCCCTTTGTAATCACAAGAGAAGTACCCACACCGGGCGACAAACCTGCAAGGTTATAATACTCGGGGAGGACAGCCAGCCACGAGCATGTGAAAAAGTCTGCAAGAATGCTCGAGCCCTAATATGTCACAAAAGCAAATACCACACCGGGCAACAAACCTGCAAAGCTATAATGATCGACGAGAAGGACGAGCAACGGCCGTGCGGGAAGGTCTTCAAGAATAGTCAGGCACTCTCGAGTCACAAAAGACGCCACCACACCGGGCAACAAACCTGTGATGTGACCCTGGTCGGGGAGGATGGTCAGCCGCGGCTATGTGGTAAGGTTTACAAGAATGCAATTACCCTGTATCAGCACAAAAGAATACATCGAAAACGCAAGCCTGTTGATACGGACCAGAAAGACGGTCTCAACCCTCCATGAGGTAATGTGAATAAGTAATGACCTTTAGCAGAAGGTTTTTGACAGAAAAACACGCCTGCTTTCTTGATCTATCTTTCCTCTCTGTGCGTCTGGAAGCAAGGATAAAATCATTAAATACTCACTCTTTGCGGCACCTCTGCTGCTACTTTCCCTGACTGTCGCCTGTCAGGCCGAAACGTTGACCAGACGTTTTATTGTCGAGCTTCAGCAGGATGCAGTTTTTTCAAACCAGAGTTTTTCTATAAAAACAGACCAACGTTCACTGTCGGATAACCCGTCAGATATTGCTGACAAAAACGGCTTTAAAAGACCAGATTTAGTCTCTGATTATAAACGACAGAGTTTTTTTAGTTACAAAGAAAAAACAACCCTCATTGAGTCGATTTCCTGGCAGTTGCTTTACGCCACGAATTTGCTGGTTGCCTTCGAACTGATCATGACCAGCAAAGCCCCTCCTCTGGGTGCTACCTCTTATTCATGGCTACCGATAGAAGGGATTGTCACTGTCGGCTGGCTTTTGAAAAGCTATTGGAACCCCGACTCACTACTGTTTAAACCGATTGAACAATCAGAAATGAGGTTGACACAGGGGAGTCAACCCTTTGCGATCACTGCTATGATGCACGGCTCCGGAGATGACCAACAACAACCACAACAACAAAGCCAGACACCAGAGTCATCTGGCCAGCATGCCCTCAGCCAGCCAACAGGCGCTTTCACCAGCCCTCTCTATTCTGGCTCCGGTGATGGCCATGGAGACCCTCAACGAAACGCACATACTTTAGGTTTAGATTGTTTCGTCCACCCCTGTCATGGCGTTTGTAAATTCCGATCATCTTCCGAAAACATGGGGCCAGCTGAAAGGTCGCTGAATTCTGAAGAAAGTCGGGCTAGCCGTACAGGAGCAACATCCGGACAAAACTCATGTCCCCATAATTGTCAGTGCTATCGTTGCACCTGGCATTCTGATCCTGCAAATGAAACATCAAATGATCCCTTTGCCATTCAACTCCAATGCACTTCTGGCCAACTGGTACATGGCATTGATGATAACCCGGTCAATACAACCGCCCCTGCAGAGCAAATCGCCTGTAACCTGAAAATGGTCGATAAGGATGGCCAGCTACGGAATTGCGAGAAAGTTTACAAGAGTGCTCAATCCCTTTTGAATCACAGAAGAGCATACCACACCGGTAAAAAAACCTGTCTCGCGCCCGTGGTCGGGAAGGATGGCCGACTGCGACCATGCGGGGAGGTCCGGAAAAATGCCGTTGCCCTGTCGTATCACAAAAGAACAGCGCACACCGGGCAACAAACCTGTAACGTCATGATAGTCACAGAGGATGGTCAGGAACGGCCATGCGGAAAGGTCTGCATAAATGCCAGCGCCCTGTCGGATCACAAAAAAAACGCCCACAGCGAGCAAAAAGCCTGTGAAGTCATCGTGATCGGCAAGGATGGTAAACCGCAACCATGCGGGAAGGTCTGCAAAAATGCCAGAGCCCTGTCGAATCACAAAAGAGACACCCACAGCGGGAAAAAAGCCTGTGAAGTCATCGTGGTCGGCAAGGACGGTAAACCGCAACCATGCGGGAAGGCCTGCAAAAATGCCAGTGCCCTGTCGAAGCACAAAGGAAGTGCGCACACGGAGCAAAAAAACTGTGACGTGACCGTGATCGAAGAGGATGGCAAGCAGCGACCTTGCGGAACGGTCTGCAAGAGCGCCAAAGCCCTGTCGTCTCACAAGCTTGGATGCCACAGCGGGCAAAAAACCTGTGAAGTCATCGTGGTCGGCAAGGATGGTAGACCGCAACCATGCGGGAGGGTCTGCAAGAATGCCTATATCCTGTCGAATCACAAAAATAGCACCCACACCGGGCAAAGAACCTGTGATCTGACGGTGGTCAGCGAGGATGGTCAACCGCAGCCATGCGGGAGACTCTTCAAGAGTGCTCAATCTCTCGCGTGTCACAAATTGAGACACCACAGCGGGCAAAAAACCTGTGACCTGATCATGGTCGAAGAGGATGGCCAACAGCGACCTTGCGGAGCTGTCTGCAAGAACGCCAGAGCCTGGTCGTCTCACAAGCTTGGATACCACAGCGGGCAAAAAGCCTGTGAAGTCATCGTGGTCGGCAAGGATGGTAAGCCGCAACCGTGCGGGAAGGTCTGCAAAAATGCCAGTGCCCTGTCGAAGCACAAAGGAAGGGCGCACACGGAGCAAAAAAACTGTGACGTGACCGTGGTCGAAGAGGATGGCAAGCAGCGACCTTGCGGAAGGGTCTGCAAGAGCGCCAAAGCCCTGTCGTCTCACAAGCTTGGATACCACAGCGGGCAAAAAACCTGCGAAGTCATCGTGGTCGGCAAGGATGGTAAACCGCAACCATGCGGGAGGGTCTGCAAGAATGCCTATATCCTGTCGAAGCACAAAAATAACGCCCACACCGGGCAAAAAAACTGTGACCTGACCGTGGTCGAAGAGGATGGCCGACAGCGACCTTGCGGAACGGTCTGCAAGAGCGCCATAGCTCTGTCGTCTCACAAGCTTGGATACCACAGCGGGCAAATGACCTGTGAAGTCATCGTGGTCGGCAAGGATGGTAAACCGCAACCATGCGGGAGGGTCTGCAAGACTGCCTATACCCTGTCAGATCACAAAAAAAGACAACACAGCGGGCAAAAAACCTGCGATGTGATCGTGGCCGATAAGGATGGCCAGCAGCGGCTATGTGGAAAGGTTTACAAGAATATATATACCCTGTCTGTGCACAAAAGAATACATCGAAAACGCAAGCTTGTTGATGCGGACCAGAAAGACGGTCTCAGCCCTCTTTAAGGTAATGTGAATAAGTAACCACCTTTAACAGAAGGTTTTTGACAGAAAAACACGCTTACTTTCTTGATCTATCCTTCCTCTCTGTATATCTGGAGGCGAGGATAAAATCATTAAATACTCAGTCTGTACGGCACCCCTGCTGCTACTTTCCCTGACTCTCGCCTGCCAGGCCGAAACGTTGACCAGACGTTTTATTGTCGAACCTCAGCAGGATGCTGTTTTTTCAAACCGGAGTTTTTCTATAAAAACAGACAAATGTTTACTGTCGTATAAACCGTCAGGTATTGCCAACAAAAACGGCTTCAAAAGACCAGATTTACCCTCTGATGATAAGCGACAAAGATTTTTCAGTTACGAAGTAAAAACAACCCTCATTGAATCGATCTCATGGCATGTGCTTTACGCCACAAATTTGCTGGTTGCCTTCGAACTGATCATTACCAGCAAAACCTCCTCTCTGGGTTCCAGTGCCTATTCAAGGCTACCGATAGAAGAGATTGTCACTGTCGGCTGGCTTTTGGAAAGCTATTGGAACCCCGACTCACCGCTGTTTAAACCGACTGAACAAGCAGAGGTGAGGTTGACACAGGGGAGTCAACCCTTTGCGATCGCTGCTATGATGCACGGCTCCGGAGATGACCAACAACAAAGCCAGCTATCGGAGTCATCTGGCCAACAAGCCCCAGAGGCCACCAGCCAACCAGCAAGTGTTTTCACCAGCCCTCTGTCTTCTGGCTCCGGTGACGGCTACCGAGACCCTCAACAACACGTACATACTTTAGGTTTAGATTGTTTCGTCCACCCCTGTCATGGCATTTGTAAATTACGACCACCTTTCGAAAACATGGGGCCAGCCGAAAGGTCGCTGATTTCTGAAGGTAGTCTGGCAAGCCATACAGGAGCAATTGGCATTGTTGACAACCCGGTCAATACAACCGCTCCTGCAGTGCCAGTCCCCTGTAACCTGACAATGCTTGATGAGGATGGTCAGCTTCGGAATTGCGAGAAAGTCTACAAGAGTGTTCAATCCCTTTTGAATCACCAAAGAAAAATCCACACCGGTAAAAAAACCTGTCTTACGACCGTGGTCGGAAACGATGGCCGGTTGCGACCATGCGGGGAGGTCTGGAAAAATGCCGTTGCCCTGTTGCATCACAGAAGAACGGCGCACACGAGTCAACAAACCTGTGACCTCATAATGGTCACAGAGGATGGCCAGGAACGGCCATGCGGAAAGGTCTGCATGAATGCCAGCGCCCTGTCGAGTCACAGAACAAACATCCACACCGGGCAAAGAACCTGTGATGTGACCCTGATCGGGGAGTATGGTCAGCCGCGGCCATGCGGAAAGGTTTGCAACAATACTCAAGCCCTTTATTATCACAAAAGAAGAGAACACACCGGGCGACAAACCTGTGTCGTTATGATGGCTGGGGAGGATGGCGAGCGACGGCCATGCGGAAAGGTATGCAACAATGCCCAAGCCCTTAATAATCACAAAAGAAGAGAACACACCGGACGACAAACCTGTGGCCTTATGATGGTCACAGAGGATGGCCAGCGGCGACCATGCGGGAAGGTCTACAAGAATAGAAAGACCCTCTGGGATCACAAAAAAAATGCCCACACCGGGCAAAAAGCCTGTGATGTGATCCTGGCCGATGAGGATGGCCAACAGCGGCCATGTGGAAAGGTTTACAAGAATGCCAAAGACCTGTCTGTGCACAAAAGAACACATCTCAAACGCAAGCCTGTTGATACGAACCAGAAAGACGGTCTCAGCCCTCCATAAGGTAAAGTGAATAAGCAACGACCTTTAGCAGAAGGTTTTTGACAGAAAAACAAACTTACTTTCTTGACCTATCCTTCCTCTCTGTGTATATAGAGGCAAGGATAAAATCATTAAATACTCACTCTTTGCGGCACCTCTGCTACTTTCGCTGACTGTCGCCTGTCAGGCCGAAACGTTGAAAAGACGTTATATTGTCGAGCTTCAACAGGATGCAGCTTTTTCAAACCAGAGTTTTTCCATAAAGCCAGACCAACGTGCGCTGTCCGATAGCCCGTCAGATATTGCCAACAAAAACGGCTTTAAAAGACCAGATTTACCCTCTGATTATAAACGACAAAGATTTTTCAGTTACGAAGTAAAAACAACTCTGATTGAATCGATCTCATGGCAGTTGCTTTACGCCACGAATTTGCTGGTTGCCTTCGAACTGATCACGACCAGCAAAGCCCCCCCTTTGGGTATTACCTCTTATTCATGGCTACCGATAGAAGGGATTATCACTGTCGGCTGGCTTTTGAAAAGCTATTGGAACTCAGACTCACCGCTGTTTAAACCGACTGAACAAACAGAGGTGAGTTTGACACAGGGGAGTCAACCGTTTGCGATCATTGCTATGATGCACGGCTCCGCATATGACCAACAACAAAGCCAGCTATCAGAGTCATCTGGCCAACAGGCTCCAAAGGCCAACAGCCAACCAGCAAGTGTTTTCACCAGCCCTCTGTCTTATGGCTCCGGTGACGGCTACGGAGACCCTCAACAACACTCGCATACCTTGGGTTTAGATTGTTTCGTCGACCCCTGTCATGGCGTTTGTAAATTCCGATCATCTTCCGAAAACACAGGGCCAGCTGAAGGGGCGCTGAATTCTGGAGAAATTCTGGCAAGCCATACAGGAGCAATACCCGGACAAAACTCATGCCCCCATAATTGTCTCTGCTATCGTTGCATCTGGAATTTTGATCCTGCAAATGAAACATCAAGTGATCCCTTTGGCATTCAACTCCAATGGGCTTCTGACCTACTATTTCAGATACACGGCATTGATGACAACCCGGTCAATACAACCGCCCCTGAGGATACAGTCAGCTGTAACCTGACAATGGTCAATGAGGATGGCCAGCTACAGTATTGCGAGAAAGTCTACAAGAGTGTTCAATCCCTTTCGAATCACCAAAGAAAATTCCACACCGGTAAAAAAGCCTGTCTCGCGCCCGTGGTCGGGAAGGATGACCGGCTGCGACCATGCGGGGAGGTCTGCAAAAATGCCAGTGCCCTGTCGAATCACAAAAGAAGGGCCCACACCGGGCAACAGACCTGCGACGTGACAGTGATCGAAGAGGATGGCCAGCAGCGACCTTGTGGGAAGGTCCGGAAAAATGCCGGAGCCCTATCGAATCACAAGATAAGGGCCCACACCGGGCAACAAACCTGCGACGTGACAGTGATCGAAGAGGATGGCCAGCAGCGACCTTGCACAACGGTCTGCAAGAGCACTATAGCCTTGTCGTCTCAAAAGGTCAGCTGTAACCTGACAATGGTCGATGAGGATGGCCAGCTACGGTATTGCGAGAAAGTCTACAAGAGTGTTCAATCCCTTTCGGATCACCAAAGAAAAGTCCACACCGGTAAAAAAAACTGTCTCGCGCCCGTAGTCGGGAAGGATGGTCGGCTGCGACCATGCGGGAAGGTCTGCAAAAATGCCAGTGCCCTGTCGAATCACAAAAGAAGGACCCACACCGGGCAACAGACCTGTGACGTGACAGTGGTCGAAGAGGATGGCCAGCAGCGACCTTGTGGGAAGGTCTGGAAAAATGCCGGTGCCCTGTCAAATCACAAGATAAGGACCCACACCGGGCAACAAACCTGCGACGTGACAGTGATCGAAGAGGATGGCCAGCAGCGACCTTGCGGAACGGTCTGCAAGAGCTCCAGAGCCTTGTCGTCTCACAAGCGTGGATGCCACAGCGGGCAAAAAACCTGTGAAGTAATCGTGGTCGGCAAGGATGATAAGCCGCAACCATGCGGGAGGGTCTGCAAGAGCGTCATCGCCCTGTCGAGTCACAAAAGAAACGCCCACACCGGGCAAAGAATCTGTGACCTGACCGTGGTCGGGGAGGATGGTCAGGCGCGGCCATGCGGAACACTCTGCAAGAGTGCTCAATCTTTCTCGTGTCATAAATTCAGCCACCACACCGGGGAAAAAATCTGTGACGTGACCGTGGTCGACGAATATGGCCAGCCGAGGTTATGTGGAAAGGTTTACAAGAATGCATGTACCCTGTCTAAGCACAAAAGAGCACATCAAAAACGAAAGCCTGTTGATGCGGACCTGAAAGACGGCCTCAACCCTCCATAAGGTAATGTGAATAAGCAACCACTTTTAGCAAAAGATTTTTGACAGAAAAACACGTTTGCTTTCTTGATCTATCCTTCCTCTCTGTATATCTGGAGGCAAGGATAAAATCATTAAATACTCACTCTTTGCGGCACCTCTGCTGCTACTTTCGCTGACTGTCGCCTGTCAGGCCGAAACGTTGACCAGACGATATATTGTCGAGCTTAAACAGGATGCAGTTTTTTCAAACCAAAGTTTTTCTATAAAGCCAGACCAACGTGTATTGTCGTATAATACGTCGGATATTGCCCACAAAAAAGGCTCTATAAGATCAGATTTACCCTCTGATTATAATCGACAAAAATTTTTCAGTTACGAAGTAAAAACAACCCTCATTGAGTCGATTTCCTGGCAGTTGCTTTACGCCACGAATTTGCTGGTTGCCTTCGAACTGATTATGACCAGCAAAGCCCCACCTCTGGGTGCTACCTCTTATTCATGGCTACCGGTAGAAGGGGTTGTCACTGCCGGCTGGCTTTTGAAAAGCTATTGGAACCCCGACTCAGAGCTGCTTAAACCGATTGAACAATCAGAAATGAGGTTGATACTGGGGAATCAGCCCTTTGCGATCACTACTATGATGCACGGCTCCGGATATGGCCAACAACAAAGCCAGCTACCAGAGTCATCTGGCCAACAGGCCCCACCAGCCACCAGCCACCAGCCAACAAGCGCTTTCACCAGCCCTCTGCATTCTGGCTCCGGTGACGGCTACGGAGACCCTCAACAAAACGCACATACTTTAGGTTTAGATTGTTTCGTCCCCCCTTGTCATGGCGTTTGTAAGTTCCGATCATCATCTGAAAACATGGAGCCCGCTGAAAGGTCGCTGAATTCTGAAGAAAGTCTGGCGAGCCCTGCAGGAGCAGCACCCGGACAAAGCTCATGCCCCCATAATTGTCTCTGCTATCGTTGCATCAAACATTCTGATCCTGCAAATGAGACATCACATAATCCCTTTGCCATTCAACTCCAATGCGCTTCTGGCCAAGTATTTCAGATACATGACATTGATGACAATCCGGTCAATACAACCGCTCCTGCAGTGCCAGCCCCCTGTAACCTGAAAATCGTCGATCAGCATGGCCAGCTGCACAATTGCGAGAAAGTCTACAAGAGTGTTCAATCCCTTTTGAATCACCAAAGAAAAATCCACACCGGCCAAAAAACCTGTCTCGCGCCCGTGGTCGGGAAGGATGGCCGACTGCGACCATGCGGGAAGGTCTGGAAAAATGCCGGTGCCCTGTCGAGTCACAAAAAAAAGACCCATACCGGGCAACAAATCTGTGCAGTCATAATGGTCACAGAGGATGGTCAGGAACGGCCATGCGGAAAGGTCTGCGTGAATGCCATCGCCCTGTCGAGCCACAAAAAAAGCGCCCACTCCGGACAAAGAACCTGTGATATGGCCGTGGTCGCAGAGGATGGTCAGCCGCGGCCATGCGGGAAACTCTGCAAAAGTGCTCAATCTCTCTCGTGCCATAAATTCAGACAACACACCGGGAAAAAAACCTGTGACGTAACCGTGGTCGGAGAGGATGGTAAACTGCAACCATGCGGGAGAGTCTGCAAGAGCGCCAAAACCCTGTCGTCTCACAAGCTTGGATGCCACAGCGGGAAAAAAACCTGTGACCTGACCCTGGTCGGAGAGGATGGCCAGCAGCGGCCATGCGGGAAGGTCTGCGTGAATGTCAGGGCTCTAAAGTATCACAAAACAAGTGCTCACACCGGGCAACAAACCTGTAGCGTAATGATGGTCGGGAAGAATGGCGAGCAATGGCCATGCGGTAAGGTTTGCAAGAATAGCCAGGCCCTTTATGTTCACAAAAGAATTCCCCACACTGGGCAACAAACCTGTGACGTCAAAATGGTCGGGGAGGATGGCCAACAGTGGCTATGTGGAAAGGTTTACAAGAATGTCAAAGCCCTGTCTGTGCACAAAAGAATACATCGCAAACGCAAGCCTGTCGATGCGAAACAGAAAGACGGTCTCAGCCCTCAAGTGAATAAGTGACGACCTTTAGCAGAAGATTTTTGACAGAAAAAACACGCTTACTTTCTTGATCTATCCTTCCTCTCTGTAGATCTGGAGGCAAGGATAAAATCATTAAATACTCACTCTTTGCAGCACCTCTGCTGCTACTTTCGCTGACCGTTGCCTGTCAGGCCGATACGTTGACCAGACGTTATATTGTCGAGCTTAAACAGGATGCAGTTTTTTCAAACCAGAGTTTTTCTATAAAGCCAGACCAACGTGCACTGTCGGTTAATCGATCGGATATTGCCGACAAAAACGGCTCTATAAGATCAGATTTACCCTCTGATTATAATCGACAAAGATTGTTCAGTTACGAAGTAAAAACAACCCTCATTGATTCGGTTTCCTGGCAGCTGCTTTACGCCACGAATTTGCTGGTTGCCTTCGAACTGATCATGACCAGCAAAGCCCCCCCTCTGGGTGCTACCTCTTGTTCATGGCTACCGGTAGAAGGGATTGTCACTGCCGGCTGGCTTTTGAAAAGCTATTGGAACCCCGACTCACCGCTGTTTAAACCGACTGAACAAGCAGAGGTGAGGTTGACACAGGGGAGTCAACCCTTTGCGATCACTACTATGATGCACGGCTCCGGATATGACCAGCAACAAAGCCAGCTACCAGAGTCATCTGGCCAACAGGCCCCACCAGCCATCAGCCACCAGCCAACAAGCGCTTTCACCAGCCCTCTGCATTCTGGCTCCGGTGACGGCTACGGAGACCCTCAACAAAACGCACATACTTTAGGCTTAGATTGTTTCGTCCACCCCTGTCATGGCGTTTGTAAGTTCCGATCTTCATCTGAAAACATGGAGCCCGCTGCATGGTCGCTGAATTCTGAAGAAAGTCTGGCAAGCCCTGCAGGAGCAACACCCGGACAAAACTCATGCCCCCATAATTGTCTCTGCTATCGTTGCATCAGACATTCTGATCCTGCAAATGAGACATCACATAATCCCTTTGCCATTCAACTCCAATGCGCTTCTGGCCAGGTATTTCAGGTACATGACATTGATGAGAATCCGGTCAATACAACCGCTCCTGCAGTGCCAGTCCCCTGTAACCTGAAAATCGTCGATAAGCATGGCCAGCCGCGCAATTGCGAGAAAGTCTACAAGAATACTCAATCCCTTTTGAATCACAAAAGAAAAGTCCACACCGGTAAAAAAACCTGTTTCTCGCCCGTGGTCGGGAAGGATGGCCAGCTGCGACCATGCGGAGAGATCTGGAAAAATGCCCTTGCCCTGTCGAATCACAGAAGAAAGGTGCACAGCGGGCAACAAACCTGTAACGTCATAATGGTCATAGAAGATGGTCAGGAACGGCCATGCGGAAAGATCTGCATGAATGCCAATGCTCTGTCGAGTCACAAAAAAGGTGCCCACACAGGGCAAAGAGCCTGTGATGTGACCGTGGTCGCAGAGAATGGCCAGCAACGGCCTTGCGCAAAGGTCTGCAAAAGCGCCAGAGCCTTGTCGACTCACAAGCTTGGATACCACAGCGGGCAAAAAACCTGTGAAGTAATCCTGGTCGGCAAGGATGGTAAACAGCAACCATGCGGGAGGGTCTGCAAGAATGCCAGCGCCCTGTCGAGTCACAAAAAAAACGCCCACACCGGGCAAAGAACCTGTAATGTGACCGTGGTCGGGAAGGATGGTCAGCTGCGGCCATGCGGGAAACTCTGCAAGAGCACTCAATCTCTCTATTCTCATAAGTTCAATCAACACAGCGGGCAAAAAACCTGTGACGTAACCCTGGTCGTAGAGGATGGCCAGCAGCAACCTTGCGGAACGGCCTGCAAGAGCGCCAGAGCCTTGTCGGCTCACAAGCTTGGATGCCACAGCGGGCAAAAAATCTGTGAAGTAATCGTGATCGGCAAGGATGGTAAACCGCAGCCATGCGGGAGGGTCTGCATGAATGCCAATGCTCTGTCGAGTCACAAAAAAGCTGCCCACACAGGGCAAAGAGCCTGTGATGTGACCGTGGTCGCAGAGGATGGTCAGCCGCGGCCATGTGGGACAATCTGCAAGAGTGCTCAACTTCTCTCGTCTCATAAATTCGATCAACACAGCGGGCAAAAAACCTGTGACTTAACCGTGGTCGGAGAGGATAGCCAGCAGCGACCTTGCGGAACCGCCTGCAAGAGCGCCAGAGCCTTGTCGTCTCACAAGCTTGGATGCCACAGCGGGCAAAAAACCTGCAATATGCTCGTTGCCGATGAGGATGGCCAGCAGCGGCCATGCGGGAAGGTCTGTATGAATATCAACGCTCTGCGGTATCACAAAAAAAGCGCTCACACCGAGCAACGAACCTGTAACGTTATGATGGTCGGTGAGGATGGCCAGCAGCGGCCATGCGGGAAAGTCTGTATGAATATCAACACTCTACGGTATCACAAAAAAATCACTCACACCGGGCAACAAACCTGTAGCGTTATGATGATCGGGGAGGATGGCGAGCAACGACCATGCGGTAAGGTTTGCAAGAATAGCCAGGCCCTTTATGATCACAAAAGAATTCCCCACACTGGGCAACAAGCCTGTGGCGTCAAAATGGTCGGGGAGGATGGCCAGCAGTGGCTATGTGGAAAGGTTTACAAGAATGCCAAAGCCCTGTCTGTACACAAAAGAATACATCGCAAACGCAAGCCTGTCGATGCGAAAGAGAAAGACGGTCTCAGCCCTCCAGTGAATAAATGACGACCTTTAGCAGAAGATTTTTGACAGGAAAACACGTTTACTTTCTTGATCTATCCTTCCTCTCTGTACATCTGGAGACAAGGATAAAATCATTAAATATTCACTCTTTGCGGCACCTCTGCTGCTACTTTCGCTGACTGTCTCCTGCCAGGCCGAAACGTTGACCAGACGTTTTATTGTTGAGCTTCAACAGGATGCCGTTTTTTCAAACCAGAGTTTTTCTATAAAGCCAGACAAACGCTCACTGTCGCATAATATGTCAGGTATTGCCGACAAAAACGGCTTTATAAGATCATATTTACACTCTGATTATAAACGACAGTTTTTTTTCAGTTACGAAGTAAAAACAACCCTCATTGAGTCGATTTCCTGGCAGTTACTTTACACCACGAATTTGCTGGTTGCCTTCGAACTGATCATGACCAGCAAAGCCCCTCCTCTGGGTGCTACCTCTTATTCATGGCTACCGATAGAAGGGATTGTCACTGTCGGCTGGCTTTTGAAAAGCTATTGGAACCCCGACTCACCGCTGTTTAAATCGACTGAACAAACAGAGGTGAGGTTGACACAGGGGAGTCAACCCTTTGCGATCACTGCTATGATGCACGACCCCGGAGATGACCAACAACAACCACAACAACAAAGCCAGCTACCAGAGTCATCTGGCCAACAACCCCCACAGGCTACCAATCAACCAACAAGTACTTTCGCCAGCTCTCTGTATTCTGGCTCCGGTGACGGCTACGGTGACCCCCAACAACACTCACACACTTTGGGTTTAGATTGTTTCGTCCACCCCTGTTATGGCGTTTGTAAATTCCGATCACACTCTGATTCAGCAAATGAAAGGTCAAATGATCCCTTTACTATTCAACTTCAGGTGCATGGCATTAATGACAACCCGGTCAATACAACCGCTCCTGCAGTGCCAGTCAACTGTAACCTGACAATGGTCGATGAGGATGGCCAGCCTCGGAATTGCGAGGGAGTCTACAAGAGCGTTCAATCCCTTTTGAATCATCAAAGAAAAGTCCACTCCGTTAAAAAAACCTGTCTCGCGCCCGTGGTCGGGGAGGGTGGTGTACAACGGCCATGCGGGAAGGTCTGCAAGAATGCCAGAGCCTTGTCGTCTCACAAGTTTGGACTCCACAGTGGGCAAAAAACCTGTGACGTAACCCTGGTCACAGAGGACGGCCAGCAGCGAACTTGCGGAACGGTCTGCAAGAATGTCGACGCTCTACGGTATCACAAAAAAAGCACTCACACCGGGCAACAAACCTGTGACGTTATGATGTTTCGGGAGGATGGCCAGCAACGACCTTGCGGAACGGTCTGCAAGAGCACCAGAGCCTTGTCGGCTCACAAGCTTGGATGCCACAGTGGGCAAAAAACCTGTGACGTAATTGTGGTCGGTAAGGATGGTAAAGCGCAACCATGCAGGAGGACCTGCAAAAATGCCGGCGCCCTGTCGTATCACAAAAGAAGCGCCCACACACGGCAAAGAACCTGTGATGTGACCGTGGTCGGAGAGGATGATCAGACGCGGCCATGCGGGACACTCTGCAAGAGTGCTCAACTTCTCGCGGGTCATAAATTCGATCACCACACCGGGCAAAGAACCTGTGATGTGACCGTGGTCGCGGAGGATAGCCAGCAGCGACCTTGCGGAGCGACCTGCAAGAGCGCCAGAGCCTTGTCGGCTCACAAGCTTGGATTCCACAGCGGGCAAAAAACCTGCAATATGCTCGTTGCCGATGAGGATGGCCAACAGCGGCCATGCGGGAAGGTCTGCATGAATGTCAACGCCCTGAAGTATCACAAAAGAAGCGCTCACACAGAGCAACGAATCTGTAACGATATGGTGGTCGAGGAGAGTGGCCTAAAACGACCATGCGGGATTCTGTGCAAAAATTCCAAAGCCCTGTCAGATCACAAAAGCAGATACCACTCCAGACAACAAACCTGTATAGTAACCGAGACTGGGGAAAATGGCCAACCTCGGGCATGCGGCAAGGTCTTCAAGAATGTCAGTGCTCTATGGTATCACAAAAAAAGCACCCACACCGGGCAACAAACCTGTGACGTTATGATGGTTGGAGAGGATGGCGAGCGACAGCTGTGCGGAAAGGTTTGCAAGAATAGCAAGGTCCTTTATCATCACAAAAGAATTACCCACACCGAACGACAAACCTGTGACGTCATAATGGTCTCAGAGGATGGCCAGCGTTGGCCATGTGGAAAGGTTTACAAGAATACCAAAGCCCTGTCTGCGCACAAAAGAGTACATCGCAAACGCAAGCCTGTCGATGCGAAAGAGAAAGACGGTCTCAGCTCTCCAGTGAATAAGTGACGACCTTTAGCAGAAGGTTTTTGACAGAAAAGATTGCCACTGTCGGCTGGCTTTTGAAAAGCTATTGGAACCCCGACTCAGCGCTGTTTAAACCGACTGGACAAACAGAGGTGAGGTTGACACAGGGGAGTCAACCCTTTGCGATCACTGCTATGATGCATGGCTCCGGAGATGAGCAACAACAAAACCAGCCATCAGAATCATCTGGCCAACAAGCTCCACAGGCCATCAGTCAACCAACAAGTGCTTTCACCAGCCCTCTGTATTCTGGCTCCGGTGACGGCTACGAAGACCCTCAACAACACTCACACACTTTGGCTTTAGATTGTTTCGTTCACCCCTGTCACGGCGTTTGTAAATTCCGACCATCTTCCGAAAACATGGGGCCAACTGAAAGGGCCTGAATTCTAAAGAAAGTCTTGCAAGCCGAACAGCTGCATCACCCGGACAAGACTCATGCCCCATAATTGCCTCTGCCATCGTTGCATCAGGCATTCTGATCCTGCAAATAAAACATCAAATGATCCCTTTGCCATTCAACTCCAATGCACTTCTGGCCAACTGGCACATGGCATTGATGACAACCCGGTCAATACAACCGCCCCTGCAGAGCAAATCGCCTGTAACCTGAAAATGGTCGATAAGGATGGCCGGCTACGACCATGCGGGGAGGTCTGGAAAAATGTCAGTGCTCTGGCGAATCACAGAATAAAGGCGCACACCGGGCAACAAACCTTTAACGTCATAATGATCACAGAGGATGGTCAGGAACGGCCATGCGGAAAGGTCTGCATGAATGCCAGAGCCCTGTCGAATCACAAAAAAAGCACGCACACCGGGCAAAGAACCTGTGACGTAACCCTGGTCGGACAGGATGGCCAGCAGCGACCCTGCGGAACGGTCTGCAAGAGCACAAAAGCCTTGTCAGCTCACAAGCTTGGATGCCACAGCGGGCAAAAAACCTGTGAAGTAATTGTGGTCGGTAAGGAGGGTAAAGCGCAACCATGCGGGAGGACCTGCAAGAATGCCGGCGCCCTGTCGAATCACAAAAGAATACACCGAAAACGCAAGCCTTTTGATGCGAACCAGAAAGACGGCTCAAGCCCTCCATAAGGTAAAGTGAATAACCAGGAACCTTTAGCAGAAGGTTTTTGACAGAAAAACACGTTTACTTTCTTGATCTATCCTTCCTCTCTGTATATCTGGAGGTAAGGATAAAATCATTAAATACTCACTCTTTGCAGCACCTCTGCTGCTACTTTCGCTGACTGTCGCCTGTCAGGCCGAAACGTTGACCAGACATTATATTGTCGAGCTTCAACAGGATGCAGTTTTTTCAAACCAGAGTTTTTGCATAAAGCCAGACCAACGTTCACTGTCTTATAATCCGTCAGATATTGCCGAAAAAAAAGGCTTTATAACACCAGATTTACCCTCTGATGATAAACGACAAAGATTTTTCAGTTACGAAGTAAAAACAACCCTCATTGAGTCGGTTCCCTGGCAGTTGCTTTACGCCACGAACTTGCTGGTTGCCTTCGAACTTATTGCGACCAGCAAAGCCCCCTCTCTGGCTGCTACCTCTTATTCATGGCAACCAATAGAAGGGATTGTCACTGTCGGCTGGCTTTTGAAAAGCTATTGGAACCCCGGCTCAGCAATGTTTAAACCGATTGAACAATCAGAAATGAGGTTGACACAGGGAAATAAGCCCTTTGCGATCACTACTGTGATGCACTGCTCCGGATATAACCAACAACAACCACAACAACAAAGCCAGCTATCAGAATCATCTGGCCAACAAGCCCCACAGGCCATCAGTCAACCAACAAGTGCTTTCACCAGCCCTCTGTCTTCTGGCTCTGGTGACGGCTACGAAGACCCTCAACAACACGCACATACAATGGGTTTAGATTGTTTCGTTCACCCCTGTCATGGCATTTGTAAATTCCGACCATCTCCCGAAAACATGGGGCCAGCAGAAAGATCGCTGAATTCTGAAGAAAGCCTTGCAAGCCATGCAGCACCACCACCCGGACAAAACCCATGCCCCGATAATTGTCTCTGTTATCGTTGCATCAGACATTCTGATCCTGCAAATGAGACATCACATAATCCCTTTGCCATTCAACTCCAATGCGCTTCTGGCCAAGTATTTCAGGTCCATCGCATTGATAACAATCCGGTCAATACAACCGCTCCGGTGCCAGTCCCCTGTAACCTGACAATGCTTGATAAGGATGGTCAGCTACGGAATTGCGAGAAAGTCTACAAGAGTGTTCAATCCCTTTTGAATCACCAAAGAAAAGTCCACGCCGGAAAAAAAACCTGTTTCGCGCCCGTGGTCGGGGAGGATGGCCGACTGCGACCATGCGGGGAGGTCTGGAAAAATGCCGGTGCCCTGTCGAGTCACAGAAGAAAGGCCCACACCGGGCATCAAATCTGTGAAGTCACAATAGTCACAGAGGATGGTCAGAAACGGCCATGCGGAAAGGTCTGCATGAATGCCAGCGCCCTGTCGAATCACAAAAAAAACGCCCACACCGGGCAAAGAACCTGTGATGTGACCGTGGTTGGGGAGGATGGTCAGCCGCGGCCATGCGGGAAACTCTGCAAGAGTGCTCAATCCCTCTCGAGTCATAAATTCAGACAACACACCGGGAAAAAAACCTGTGACGTAACCGTAGTCGGAGAGAATTGCCAGCAGCGGCCTTGCGGAAAGGTCTGCAAGAGCGCCAGAGCCCTGTCGTCTCACAAGCTTGGATGCCACAGCGGGCAAAAAACCTGTGACGTGACCCTGGTCGAAGAGGATGGCCAGCAGCGACCTTGCGGAACGGTCTGCAAGAATGTCAACGCCCTGGGGTATCACAAAAGAAGTACCCACACCGGGCAACAAACCTGTGACGTTATGATGGTCACAGAGGATGGCCAGCGACGGCCATGCGGAGAGGTTTGCAAGAATGACTATAGCCTGTCAGATCACAAAAATAGAAAGCACAGCGGGCAACAAACCTGTGATGTGACGGTGGTCGGGGAGAATGGTCAGCCGCGGCCATGTGGAAAGGTTTACAAGAATACATGTACCCTAAATAAGCACAAAAGAACACATCGAAAACGCAAGCCTGTTGATGCGAACCAGAAAGACGGCCTAAGCCCTCCATAAGGTAAAGTGAATAAGTAAGAACCTTTAGCAGAAGGTTTTTGACAGAAAAACACCTTTATTTTCTTGATCTATCCTTCCTCTCTGTATATCTGGAGACAAGGATAAAATCATTAAATACTCACTCTTTGCGGCACCACTGCTGCTACTTTCGCTGGCTGTCGCCTGTCAGGCCAAAACGTTGACCGGACGTTTTATTGTCGAGCTTCAACAGGATGCAGTTTTTTCAAACCAGAGTTTTTGCATAAAGCCAGACCATCGCGCACTGTCGGATAATCCGTCAGATATTGCCGACAAAAAAGGCTTTATAACACCAGATTTACCCTCTGATGATAAACGACAAAGATTTTTCAGTTACGAAGTGAAAACAACCCTCATTGAGTCGGTTTCCTGGCAGTTGCTTTACGTCACGAATTTGCTGGTTGCCTTCGAACTTATTACGACCAGCAAAGCCCCCTCTCTGGGTGCTACCTCTTATTCATGGCAACCAATAGAAGGGATTGTCGCTGTCGGCTGGCTTTTGAAAAGCTATTGGAACCCCGACTCACTGCTGTTTAAACTGACTGGACAAACAGAGGTGAGGTTGACACAGGGGAGTCAACCCTTTGCGGTCACTGCTATGATGCACGGCTCCGGAGATGACCAGCAACAAAGCCAGCTATCAGAGTCATCTGGCCAACAACCCCCACAGGCTACCAGTCAACCAACAAGTGTTTTCACCAGCCCTCTGTCTTCTGGCTCCGGTGACGGCTACGGAGACCCTCAACAAAACGCACATACTTTGGGTTTAGATTGTTTCGTCAACCCCTGTTATGGCGTTTGTAAATTCCGATCACCTTCCGAAAACATGGGGCCAGCTGAAAGGTGGCTGAATTGTGAAGAAAGTCTGGCAAGCCACACAGAAACAACACCCGGACAAAACTCATACCCCCATAATTGTCTCTGCTATCGTTGCGTCTGGCATTATGATCCTGCAAATAAAGCATCAAATGACCCCTTTGCCATTCAACTCCAATGGGCTTCTGACCAACTATTTCAGGTACATGATATTGATGACAACCCGGTCAATACAACCGCTCCTGCAGTGCCAGTCCCCTGTAACCTGACAATGCTCGATGAGGATGGTCAGCTACGGAATTGCGAGAAAGTCTACAAGAGTGTTCAATGCCTTTTGAATCACAAAAAAAAAGTTCACACCGGTAAAAAAACCTGTTTCGCGCCCGTGGTCTGGAAGGATGGCCGGTTGCAACCATGCGGGGAGGTTTTGAAAAATGCCGGTGCCCTGTCGAATCACAAAAGACAAGCCCACACCGGGCAACTAACCTGTGAAGTCATAATAGTCACAAAGGATGGTCAGGAACGGCCATGCGGAAAGATCTGCATGAATGCCATCGCCCTGTCGAATCACAAAAGAAGCACGCACACAGGGCAAAGAGCCTGTGATGTGACCGTGATCGAAAAGGATGGCCAGCAGCGACCTTGCGGAACGGTCTGCAAGAGTGCCAAAGCCTTGTCATCACACAAGTTTGGATGCCACAGCGGGCAAAAAACCTGTGAAGTAATCGTGGTCGGCAAGGATGGTAAACAGCGACCATGCGGGACACTCTGCAAGAATGCCAACTGCCTCAGGGATCACAAAAAAAACGCCCACACTCGGCAAAGAACCTGTGACGCAACCATGGTCGGAGAGGGTGGTCTGCAGCGACCATGCGGAACGGTCTGCAAGAGCGCCAAAGCCCTTTCATCTCACAAGGCTGGATACCACAGCGGGCAAAAAACCTGTACAGTACTTGTGGTCGGCAAGGATGGTAAACCGCAACCGTGTGGGAGTGTCTTCAAGAATGCCTATATCCTGTCAGATCACAAAAAAAGAGAGCACAGCGGGCAAAAAACCTGTGATGTGATCTTGGCCGATAAGGATGGTCAGCAGCGGCCATGCGGGACATTCTGCAAGAGTGCTAAATCTCTCTACTCCCACAAGTTCAATTACCACACCGGGCAAAAAACCTGTGACGTGACCCTGGTCGGAAAGGATGGCCAGCAGCGGTCATGCGGGAAGGTCTGCATCAATGTCTGGGCTCTAAGGTATCACAAAAAAAGCGCTCACACCGGGCAACAAACCTGTGACGTTATTATGGTCGGGGCGGATGGCGAGCGACGGCCATGCGGAAAGGTTTGCAAGAATAGCCAGGCCCTTTATGATCACAAAAGAACTCCCCACAATGGGCAAGCCTGTGATGTGATGGTGGTCGGAGAGGATGGTCAGCCGCGACCGTGTAGAAAGGTTTACAAGAATGTATTTACCCTGTCCAAGCACAAAAGAATACACCGAAAACGCAAGCCTGTTGATGCGAACCAGAAAGACGGTCTCAGCCCTCCATAAGGTAATGTGAATAAGTAACAACCTTTAGCAGAAGGTTTTTGACAGAAAAAACACGCTTGCTTTCTTGATCTATCCTTCCTCTCTGTATATCTCGAGACAAGGATAAAATCATTAAATATTCACTCTTTGCGGCACCTCTGCTGCTACTTTCGCTGACTGTCGCCTGTCATGCCGAAACGTTGACCAGACGTTATGTTGTCGAGCTTCAACAGGATACAGCTTCTTCAAACCAGAGTTTTTCTATGAATCCATACCAACGTTTACTGCCGTATAACACGTCAGACATTGCCAACAAAGACGGCTTTAAAAAACCAGATTTACCCTCTGATTATAAACGACAAAGATTTTTCACTGACGAAGTAAAAACAACCCTTATTGAATCGATCTCATGGCAGTTGCTTTACGCCAAGAATTTGCTGGTTACCTTCGAACTGATCACAACCAGCAAAGCCCCCCCTTTGGGTACTACCTCTTATTCATGGCTACCGTTAGAAGGGATTGTCACTGTCGGCTGGCTTTTGAAAAGCTATTGGTATCCCGACTCACCGCTGTTTAAACCGACTGAACAAACAGAGGTGAGGTCGACACAGGGGAGTCAACCCTTTGCGATCACTGTTATGATGCACAGCTCCAGAGCTGACCAACAACAAAGCCAGCTATCAGAGTCATCTGGCCAACAACCTCCACAGGCTACCAGTCAACCAACAAGTTCTTTCGCCAACTCTCTGTATTCTGGCTCCGGTGACGGCTACGCAGACCCTCAACAACACTCACACACTTTGGGTTTAGATTGTTTCGTCCACTCTTGTCATGGCGTTTGTAAATTCCGATCACATTCTGATTCGGCAAATGAAAGGTCAAATGATCCCTTTGCCATTCAACTTCAGGTACATGGCATTGATGACAACCCGGTCAATACAACCGCCCCTCCAGTGCCAATCCCCTGTAACCTGACAATGGTCGATAAGGATGGCCAGTTAAGGAATTGCGAGAAAGTCTACAAAAGTACTCAATCCCTTTTGAAACACCAAAAAAGAGTCCACAGCGGCAAAAAAACCTGTCTCGCGCCCGTGGTCGGGAAGGATGGCCGGCTGCAATCATGCGGGGAGGTCTGGAAAAATGCCGGTGCCCTGTCGGACCACAAAAGAAAGGCGCACACCGGGCAACAAACCTGTAAGGTCATAATGGTCACAGAGGATGATCAGGAACGACCATGTGGAAAAGTCTGCATGAATGCCAGCGCCCTGTCGAGTCACAAAAAAAGCGCCCACACCAGGCAACAAACCTGTGATGTGACCGTGGTCGGGGAGGGTGGTCAGCTGCAGCCATGCGGGACACTGTGCAAGAGTGCCCAATCTCTCTCGTGTCATAAATCCAGACACCACTACGGGCAAAAAACCTGCGACGTAATTCTGGTCGCAGAGGATGGCCAGCAGCGACCTTGCGGAACGGTCTGCAAGAATGTCGACGCTCTACGGTACCACAAAAAAAGCACTCACACCGGGCAACAAACCTGTGACGTTATGATGGTCATGAAGAATGGCGAGCGACGGCCATGCGGTAAGGTTTGCAAGAATAGCCAGGCCCTTTATGATCACAAAAGAATTTCCCACAATGGGCAACAAACCTGTGATGTGATGGTGGTCGGAGAGGATGGTCAGCCGCGACCGTGTGGAAAGGTTTACAAGAATGTATTTACCCTGTCTCAGCACAAAGGAATACACCGAAAACGCAAGCCATTTGATGCGAACCAGAAAGACGGTCTCAGCCCTCCATGAGGTAATGTGAATAAGTAACAACCTTTAGCAGAAGGTTTTTGACAGAAAAACACGTTTAATTTCTTCATCTATCCTTCCTCTCTGTATATCTGGAGACAAGGATAAAATCATTAAATATTCACTCTTTGCGGCACCTCTGCTGCTACTTTCGCTGACTGTCTCCTGCCAGGCCGAAACGTTGACCAGACGTTATATTGTCGAGCTTAAACAGGATGCAGTTTTTTCAAACCAGAGTTTTTCTATAAAGCCAGAGCAACGTGCACTGTCGGATAATCCGTCAGATATTGCCGACAAAAACGGTTTTATAAGATCAGGTTTACCCTCTGATTATAAACGACAGATTTTTTTCATTTACGAAGTAAAAACAACCACCATTGAGTCGATTTCCTGGCAGTTGCTTTACACCACGAATTTGCTGGTTGCCTTCGAACTGATCATGACCAGCAAAGCCTCCTCTTTGGGTATTTCCTCTTATTCATGGCTACCGATAGAAGGGATTGTCACTGTCGGCTGGCTTTTGAAAAGCTATTGGAACCCCGGCTCAGCAATGTTTAAACCGAATGAACAATCAGAAATGAGGTTGACACAGGGGAATCAGCCCTTTGCGATCACCACTATGATGCACGGCTCCGGATATGACCAACAACAACCACAAAGCCAGCTATCAGAATCATCTGGCCAACAAGCCCCACAGGCCACCAGCCAGTCAACAAGCGCTTTCACCAGCCCTCTGTCTTCTGGCTCCGGTGACGGCTACGGAGACCCTCAACAACACGCACATACTTTGGGTTTAGATTGTTTCGTTCACCCCTGTCATGGCGTTTGTGAATTCCGACCATCTTCCGAAAACATGGGGCCAGCTGAAAGATCGCTGAATTCTGAAGAAAGTCTGACTAGCCATACAGGAGCAACATCCGGACAAAAATCATGCACCCATAATTGTCAATGCTATCGTTGCATCTGGCATTCTGATCCAGCAAATGAAACATCGAATGATCCGTTTGCCATTCAACTGCAATGCACTTCTGGTCAACTATCTCAGGCACACGGCATTGATGACAACCTGGTCAATACAACCGCCCCTGCAAAGCAAGTCGCCTGTAACCTGAAAATGGTCGATAGGAATGGCCAGCTTCGGAATTGCGAGAAAGTCTACAAGAGTGCTAAATCACTTTTGAATCACAGAAGAGGATACCACACCGGGAATAAAATCTGTCTCGCGCCCGTGGTCGGGAAGAATGGCCGACTGCGACCCTGCGGAGAGGTCTGGAAAAATGCCAGTGCCCTGTCGAGCCACAGAAGAAGGAGGCACACCGCGCCACAAACCTGTGAAATCATAATGGTCACAGAGGATGGTCAGGAACGTCAATGCGGAAAGGTCTGCAAGAATGCCAACGCCCTGTCGAGTCACAAAACAAGCGCCCATTCCGGGCAAAGAACCTGTGATGTTAGCGTGGTCGGTGAGGATGGTCAGTTGCGGCTTTGCGGGAAGGTCTGCAAGAATGCCAGCGCCATTTCGGATCACAAAAGAGACGCCCACACCGGGCAACAAATCTGTGACGTGACCCTGGTCGGAGAGAATGGCCGGCAGCAACCTTGCGGAAAGGTCTGCAAAAGTGCCAGAGCCTTGTCGTCTCACAAGTTTGGATGTCACAGTGGGCAAAGAACCTGTGAAGTAATCGTGGTCGGCGAGGATGATAAACCGCAACCATGCGGGAGGGTCTGCATGAATACCAGCGCCCTGTCGAGTCACAAAAAAAGCGCTCACACCGGGCAAAGAACCTGTGATGTGACCGTGGTCGGGGAGGATGGTCAGCCGCGGCCATGCGGGAAACTCTGCAATAGTGCTGATTCTCTCTCGTGTCATAAATTCAAACAACACACCGGGAAAAAAACCTGTGACGTAACCATGTTCGCAGAGGATGGCCAGCCGCGACCTTGCGGAACTGTCTGCAAGAATGTCGGCGCTCTACAGTATCACAAAAGAAGCACCCACACCGGGCAAAAAACCTGTGACGTTATGATGGTCGGGGAGGATGGCCAGCAACGGCCATGCGGAGAGGTTTGCAAGAATGACTATAGCCTGTCAAATCACAAAAATAGAAAGCACAGCGGGCAAAGAGCCTGTGATGTGACCGTGGTCGGGGAGGATGGTCAACCGCGGCCATGCGGGAAGGTCTGCAAGCATGCTGGCATTCTGCAGGAGCACAAAAGAAGTGCTCACGACAGGCAACAAACCTGTGACGTTATGATGGTCGGGAAGGATGGCCAGCGACGGCCATGCGGAACAGTTTGCAAGAATCGCCGAGCCCTTTGTAATCACAAAAGAAATGCCCACACAGGGCAACAAACCTGTGACTTAATGATAGTCGGGGAGAATGGTCAGCGACGACCATGCGGGAAGGTCTACAAGAATAAGCCGGTCCTTGCGGATCACAAAAAAAACGCCCACCACACCGGGCAACAAACCTGTGACGTTATGATAGTCGGGGAGGATGGTCAACAACGACCATGTAGAAAGGTTTACAAGAATGGCAAAACCCTGTCTAAACACAAAAGAATTCATCGAAAACGCAAGCCTGTTGATGCGAACCAGAAAGACGACTCAAGCCCTCCATAAGGTGAAGTGAATAAGTAAGAACCTTCAGCAGAAGGTTTTTGAAAGAAAAAACTTACTTTCTTGATCTATCCTTCTTCTCTGTATATCTGGAGGCAAGGATAAAATCATTAAATACTCACTCTTCGCGGCACCTCTGCTGCTACTTTCGCTGACTGTCACCTGTCAGGCCGAAACGTTGACCAGACGTTATATTGTCGAGCTTAAACAGGATGCACTTTTTTCAAACCAGAGTTTTTTTATAAAGCCAGAGCAACGTGCACTGTCGGATAATCCATCAGATATTGCCGACAAAAACGGCTTTGTAAGATCAGGTTTACCTTCTGATTATAAACGACAAAGATTTTTCAGTTACGAAGTAAAAACAACCTTCATTGAGTCGATTTCCTGGCAATTGCTTTACGCCACGAATTTGCTGTTTGCCTTCGAACTGATCACCACCAGCAAAGCTCCCCCTTTGGGTACTACCTCTTATTCATGGCTACCGATAGAAGGGATTGTCACTGTCGGCTGGCTTTTGAAAAGCTATTGGAATCCCGACTCAACGCTGTTTAAACCGAGTGAACAAACAGAGGTGAGGTTGACACAGGGGAGTCAACCCTTTGCGATCACTGCTATGATGCATGGCTCCGGAGATGAGCAACAACAAAGCCAGCTATCAGAGTCATCTGGCCAACAACCTCCACAGGCTACCAGTCAGCCAACAAGTGCTTTCGCCAGCTCTCTGTATTCTGGCTCCGGTGACGGCTACGGAGACCCCCAACAACACTCACACACTTTGGGTTTAGATTGTTTCGTCCACCCCTGTCATGGCGTTTGTACATTCCGATCACATCCTGATTCGGCAAATGAAAGGTCAGATGATCCCTTTGACATTCAACTTCAGGTACGTGGCATAAATGACAACCCGGTCAATACAACCGCTCCTGCAGTGCCAGTCAACTGTAAACTGACAATCGTCGATGAGGATGGCCAGCTTCGCAATTGCGAGGGAGTCTACAAGAGCGTTAAATCCCTTTTGGATCACCAAAGAAGAGTCCACTCCGGTAAAAAAACCTGTCTCGCGACCGTGGTCGAGAAGGATGGCCGACGGCGCCCATGCGGTAAGCTCTGCAAGAATGCCAAGACCCTGTCGGATCACAAAAGAAGGGCGCACTCCGGGCAAAAAAAATGTGTCGTGACCGTGGTCGGGAGGGATGGTCTGCAACGGCCATGCGGGAAGATCTGCAAGAGCACCAAAGCCTTGTCGTCTCACAGGCTAGGATTCCACAGCGGGCAATAAACCTGTGACCTAACCCTGATCGGAGAGGATGGCCAGCAGCGACCTTGGGCAACGGTCTGCAAGAATGCCAAAACCCTGCCTGTGCACAAAAGAACACATCAAAAACGCAAGCCTGTTGATGCGAAACAGAAAGACGGTCTCAGCCCTCCAGCGAATAAATGACGACCTTTAGCAGAAGGTTTTTGACAGAAAAACAAACTTACTTTCTTGATCTATCCTTCCTCTCTGTATATCTGAGGCAAGGATAAAATCATTAAATACTCACTCTTTGCGGCACCTTTACTGCTACTTTCGCTGACTGTCGCTTGTCAGGCCGGAACGTTGACAAGACGTTATGTTATAGAGCTTCAACAGAATGCAGTTTTTTCTAACCAGAGTTTTTCTATAAAGCCAGACCAACGTGCACTACCGTATAACCCGTCAGACATTGCCAACAAAAACGGCTTTAAAAAACCAGATTTACCCTCTGATTATAAACGACAAAAATTTTTCAGTTACGCAGTAAAAACAACCCTCATTGAATCGGTTTCCTGGCAGTTGCTTTACGCCACGAGTTTGCTGGTTGTCTTCGAACTGATCACGACCAGCAAAGCCCACCCTTTGGGAGCTACCTCTTATTCATGGCTACCGATAGAAGGGATTGTCACTGTCGGCTGGCTTTTGAAAAGCTATTGGAACCCCGGCTCGCCGCTGTTTAAACCGACTGGACAAACAGAGGTGAGGTTGACACAGGGGAGTCAACCCTTTGCGATCACTGCTATGATGTACGGCTCCGGGGATGACCAACAACAAAGCCAGCTATCAGAGTCATCTGGCCAACAACCTCCACAGGCTACCAGTCAACCAACAAGTGCTTTCACCAGCCCTCTGTATTCTGGCTCCGGCGACGGCTACGAAGACCCTCAACAACACTCACACACTTTGGGTTTAGATTGTTTCGTCCACCCCTGTCATGGCGTTTGTAAATTCCGATCACATTCTGATTCAGCAAATGAAAGGTCAAATGATCCCTTTGCCATTCAACTTCAGGTACATGGCATTGCTGACAACCCGGTCAATACAACGGTCCCTGTAGTGCCAGTCCCCTGTGACCTGACAACAGTCGATAAGGATGGCCAGCTACGGAAATGCGAGAAAGTCTACAACAGTGCTCAATCCCTTTCGAATCACCGAAAAAGAGTCCACAGCGGCCAAAGAACCTGTCTCGCGCCCGTTGTCGGGAAGGATGGCCGGCTGCGACCATGCGGGGAGGTCTGGAAAAATGCCGGTGCCCTCTCGGATCACAAAAGAAAGACGCACTCCGGGAAAAGAAACTGTGTCGTGACCGTGGTCGGGGAGGATGGTATGCAACGGTTATGCGGAAAGGTCTGCAAGAGCGCCAAAGCCTTGTCGGCTCACAAGATTGGATTTCACAGCGGGCAAAAAACCTGCAATATGCTCGTTGCCGATGAAGATGGCCAGCAGCGGCCATGCGGGACGGTCTGCATGAATGTCAACGCCCTGAAGTATCACAAAAGAAGCGCTCACACCGAGCAACGACTATGCGGGACTCTGTGCAAGAATTCCAGAGCCCTGTCAGATCACAAAAGCAGATACCACTCCAGACAACAAACCTGTAAAGTAACCGAGACTGGAGAAAATGGCCAACCTCGGACATGCGGCAAGGTCTTCAAGAATGTCAGTGCTCTATGGAATCACAAACAAACCGCTCACACCGGGCGACGAATCTGTAACGTTATGATGGTTGGAGAGGATGGCGAGCGACAGCCATGCGGAGAGGTTTGCAAGAGTAGCAAGGTCCTTTATGATCACCAAAGAGTTGCCCACACCTTACCAACCTGTGACATCATAATGGTCACAGAGGATGGCCGACAGCAGCCATGTGGAAAGGTTTACAAGAATGCCAAAATACTGTCTGTTCACAAAAGCACACATGGCAAACGCAAGCCTGTTGATATGCACCGGAAAGACGGTCTCAGCCCTCTATAACGTAATGTGAATAAGTAACGACCTTAGCAGAAGGTTTTTGATAGAAAAACACGCTTGCTTTCTTGATCTATCCTTCCTCTCTGTATATCTGGAGGCAAGGATAAAATCATTAAATATTCACTCTTTGCGGCACCTCTGCTGCTACTTTCGCTGACTGTCGCCTGTCAGGCCGAAACGTTGACCAGACGTTTTATTTTCGAGCTTCAGCAGGATGCAGTTTTTTCAAACCAGAGTTTTTCTATAAAACCAGACCAACGTTTACTGTCGTATAATCCGTCAGATATTGCCGACAAAAACGGATTTAAAAGACCAGACTTACCCTCTGATTATAAACGACAGAGTTTTTTTAGTTACAAAGAAAAAACACACCTCATTGAGTCGATTTCCTGGCAGTTGCTTTACGCCACGAATTTGCTGGTTGCCTTCGAACTGATCATCACCAGCAAAGCCCCTCCTCTGGGTGCTACCTCTTATTCATGGCTACCGATAGAAGGGATTATCACCGTCGGCTGGCTTTTGAAAAGCTATTGGAATCCCGACTCCCCCCTGTTTAAACCGACTGAACAAACAGAGGCCAGGTCGACACTGGGGAGTCAACCCTTTGCGATCACTGTTATGATGCACGGCTCCGGAGATGATCAACAACAAAGCCAGCTATCAGAGTCATCTGGCCAACAACCTCCACAGGCTACCGGTCAACCAACAAGTGCTTTCGCCAGCTCTCTGTATTCTGGCTCCGGCGACGGCTACGAAGACCCTCAACAACACTCACACACTTTGGCTTTAGATTGTTTCATCCACCCCTGTCATGGCGTTTGTAAATTCCGATCACACTCTGATTCGGCAAATGAAAGGTCAAATGATCCCTTTGCCATTCCACTTCAGACACATGACATTGATGACAACCCGGTCAATACCCCTCCCCCTGTAGTGCCAGTCCCCTGTAACCTGACAACGGTCGATAAGGATGGCCAGCTACGGAATTGCGTGAAAGTCTACAAAAGTGCTCAATCCCTTTTGTATCATCAAAAAAGAGTCCACAGCGGCAAAAAAACCTGTCTCGCGCCCGTGGTCGGGAAGGATGGCCGGCTGCAACCATGCGGGGAGGTTTGTAAAAATGCCGGTGCCCTGTCTGACCATAAAAGAAAGGCGCACACCGGGCAAAAAACCTGTAACGCCATAATAGTCACAGAGGATGGTCAGGAACGGCCATGTGGAAAGATCTTCATGAATGCCAGCGTCCTGTCGTATCACAGAAGAAAGGTCCACACTGGGCGACAAACCTGCGACATGACCCTGGTCGGAGAGGATGGCCAGCAGCGACCTTGCGGAACGGTCTGCAAGAGCGCCAAAGCCTTGTCGGATCACAAGCTTGGATGCCACAGCGGGCAAAAAACCTGTGAAGTAATCGTGGTCGGCAAGGATGGTAAACAGCGACCATGCGGGAGGGTCTACAAGAGTGCCAACGTCCTGTCGAGTCACAAAAGAAACGCCCACACCGGGCAAAGAACCTGTGATGTGGCCGTGGTCGGGGAGGATGGTCAGCTGCGTCCATGCGGGGCACTCTGCAGGAGCGCTCAATCTCTCTCGTGTCATAAATCCAGGCAACACACCGGGCAAAAAACCTGTGGCGTGACCCTGGTCGGACAGGATGGCCAGCAGCGACCCTGCGGAACGGTCTGCAAGAGCGCAAGAGCCTTGTCAGCTCACAAGTTTGGATGCCACAGCGGGCAAAAAACCTGTGAAGTCATTATGGTCGGTAAGGATGGTAAAGCACAACCATGCGGGAGGACCTGCAAGAATAGCAGCGCCCTGTCGAATCACAAAAGAAACGCCCACACCGGGCAAAGAACCTGTGATGTGACCGTGGTCGGAGAAGATGGTCAGACGCGGCCATGTGGGACACTCTGCAAGAATGCTCAAGTTCTCTCGTGTCATAAATTCGATCACCACACCGGGCAAAAAACCTGTGTCTTAACCGTTGTCGGAGAGGATGGCCAGCAGCGACCTTGCGGAACGGTCCACAAGAGCGCCAGAGCCTTGTTGGCTCACAAGCTTGCACGCCACAGCGGGCAAAAAACCTGCAACACGCTCGTTGCCGATGAGGATGGCCAGCAGCGGCCATGCGGGAAGGTCTGCATGAATGTCAACGCTCTGAAGTATCACAAAAGAAGCGCCCACACCGAGCAACGAATCTGTAACCTCATGGTGGTCGGGGAGGCTGGCCTACAACGACCATGCGGGATTCTGTGCAAGAATTCCAGAGCCCTGTCAGATCACAAAAGCAAATACCACTCCAGGCAACAAACCTGTAAAGTAACCGAGACTGGGGAAAATGGCCAACCTCGGGCATGCGGCAAGGTCTTCAAGAATGTCATCGCTCTTCAGCATCACAAAAAAAGCACCCACACCGGGCAACAAACCTGTGACCTTGTGATAGCCGGTGAGGATGGTCAACAGCGGCCATGTAGAAAGGTTTGCAAGAATGCCAAAACCCTGTCTGCGCACAAAAGAATACATCGAAAGCGCAAGCCTGTTGATGCGAACCAGAAAGACGGTCTCAGTCCTCCATAAGCTAAAGTGAATAAATGGCGACCTTTAGCAGAAGGTTTTTGACAGAAAAACAAACTTACTTTCTTGATCTATCCTTCCTCTCTGTATATCCAGAGGCAAGGATAAAATCATTAAATACCCACTCTTTGCGGCACCTCTGCTACTTTCGCTGACTGTCGCCTGTCAGGCCGAAACGTTGAAAAGACGTTATATTGTCGAGCTTCAACAGGATGCAGCTTTTTCAAACCAGAGTTTTTCCATAAAGCCAGACCAACGTGCGCTGTCCGATAACCCGTCAGATATTGCCAACAAAAACGGCTTTAAAAGACCAGATTTACCCTCTGATGATAAACAACAAAGATTTTTCAGTTACGAAGTAGAAACAACCCTCATTGAATCGATCTCATGGCAGTTGCTTTACGCCACGAATTTGCTGGTTGCCTTCGAATTGATCACGACCAGCAAAGCCCCCCCTTTGGGTACTACCTCTTATTCATGGCTACCGATAGAAGGGATTGTCACTGTCGGATGGCTTTTGAAAAGCTATTGGAATCCCGACTCACCGCTGTTTAAACCGACTGAACAAACACAGGTGAGGCTGACACAGGGGAATCAGCTCTATGCGATCACTACTATGATGTACGGCTCCGGAGATGACCAACAACAAAGCCAGCTACCAGAGTCATCTGGCCAACAAGCCCCACAAACTACCCGCCAGCCAACAAGCGCTTTCACCAGCCCTCTGTCTTCTGGCTCCGGTGACGGCTACGAAGACCCTCAAAAACACTCACACACTTTGGGTTTAGATTGTTTCGTCCACCCCTGTCATGGCGTTTGTAAATTCCGATCATATTCTGATTCGGCAAATGAAAGGTCAAATGATCCCTTTGCCATTCAACTTCAGGACCATGACATTAATGACAACCCTGTCAATACAACCGCATCGGCAGTGCCAGTCCACTGTAACATGAAAAAGGTCGATGATGATGGCCAGCTACGGAATTGCAGGGCAGTCTTCAAGAGCATTCAATCCCTTTTGAATCATCAAAAAAAAGTCCACTCCGGTAAAAAAACCTGCCTCGCGCACATGGTCGGGAAGGATTGCCGGCTGCGACCATGCGGTAAGTTCTGCAAGAGTGCCAAGACCCTGTCGGATCACAAAAGAAGGACGCACTCCGGGCAAAAAAACTGCGTCGAGACCGTGGTCGGGGAGGATGGTCTGCAACGACCATGCGAGAAGGTCTGCAAGAATGCCATGACCCCGCCGGATCACATAAAATTCGCCCACAGCGGCGAAACAACCTGTGATCTTACCGTACTCGGGGAGGATGGTCTGCAACGGCCATGCGGGAAGATCTGCAAGGATGCCATCGCCCTGTCGGATCACAAAAAAAACGCCCACACCAGACAGAGAACCTGTGACCTGACCATAGTCGGGGAGGATGGTCTGCAGCGGCTATGCGGGAAGCTCTGCAAGGATGCCAAGGCCCTGTCGAATCACAAAAAAAAACCCACCCACACCGGACTAAGAAGCTGTGACGTAACTCTGGTCGGAAAGGATGGCCAGCAGTGGCCTTGCGGAAGGGTCTGCAAGAACGACAGAATCTTATCGTTTCACAAGCTCAGATACCACAGCGGAAAAAAAACCTGTGAAGTAATCGTGGTCGGCAAGAATGGTAAACAGCAACCATGCGGGAAGGTCTGCAATAATGCCTACGTCCTGTTAGATCACAAAAAAAGAAAGCACAGCGGACAAAGAACCTGTGTTGTGAACGTGTCCGATGATTTTGGCCGACCGTGGTCATGCGGGAAGGTCTGCAAGAATGCCAGCGCTCTGCGGGATCACAAAAGAGGCACTCACAACAAGCAACAAACCTGCGACATAGCAGTGGATGGCAAGGATGGTCGGCAGCGGCCATGCGGGACGGCCTGCAAGAATGCTCAGACCCTTTCAATTCACAAAAAAACACATCGAAAACGCAAGCCTGTTGATGTGGACCAGAATGATGACCTCAGCCCTCCAAAAGCTAAAGAGAGTAAGTAACGATCTTTAACAGAAGATTTTTTGCAGAGAAACAAAATTACTTTCTTGATCTATCCTTCCTCTCTGTAAGCCAAAAAGCAAAGATAGAATTATTAAACAATCTCTCTTTACGGCATTGCTGTTGCCGCTGTTGTTGTCTTTCGTCTGCCGGGCCGAATTGTCGACGAGGCATTTTATCGTCGCGCTTCAACAGGATGCAGGTTCTCCAAACCAGAGTTTTTCTATAAAAACATACCGTCGTGTATTGGTGGGTGCCCCGTCAGACATTGACGATATCTACGGCTATTCAGGATCAGATTTTCTATTTTATGACAAACGACAAAAACCAGACGGTTATAGTGTCAAAACGCCCCTCGTTGAATCGATTTCCTGGCAATGGCTTTACGCCACCAACTTGCTGGTTGCATACGAACTGATACTGACCACCAAAGAGCCCCCTTTGGGTCCCTTTTCATGGCTACCTGTAGAAACGGTTTTCGCTGTCGGCTGGCTTTTGAAAAGCTATGGGAACCTGGATTTACCGCTGTTTAACCCGATTCAACAACCGGAGGCAACATCAATGTTGACACAGGGGGGGCAACCGATTGCGATCACCACTATGATGCCAGGCTCTGGACACGACCAACAACAGGGCCAGCAACCAGAATCATCCTGTGAACAGGCCTCACAAGCCACCAGCCTACCTACAGGTTCTTTCACCAGCCCACTGTATTCTGGCTCTGACGACGGTGACGGAGACTTTCAAGAACACTCACATACTTTGTGTTTAAATTGTTTCGTCCATCCCTGTCATGGCGTTTGCAGGTTCCGAACATCATCCGATAATACACATTCACCGGGAACAGAGGCTGCATACACTGACTCTAAAGAGTCGCTCAATAATAAAGCGCCAATGCCCGGGAATTCGTCTCTCTCCACTAATGACCTGGTTATAGTCAACGGTTTACTCAAACTCCGTAGTCGCAGGCTTTTAAAAGGAGCCGTAACTTCCTGTCCGCTTGACCATTTCCCTCCCCCAATGGTGACTCCAGAAACACAACATACAACAATAGTATCATCCCGATTAGGTGGAACCCCATCTTATCTGTCTCGTAGTGGCAAGGTACCAGCTACCGGCTCCGATGGACAACGAGCCTGTGATGTGACAGTGGTCGGGCAGAATGGCCAGCAACAACCATGCGGAAAAATCTGCAACAATATTCAAGCCCTGTCGAATCACAAAATAAGAAATCACAGCGGTCAACAAACCTGTGACGTGATCCTGATCGAGGAGGATCACCAGCAGCAGCCTTGCGGGGTTATTTGTAAGAATATCAGAGCCCTTTCGGCTCACAAAAGCAACTACCACTCCGGACCCAGAACCTGCAATGTGGCTATAGTCGGAGAGGATAGCCAACAGAAACCATGCGGGATGGTCTGCAAGAATAGTCATGTCTTGTCGGAACACAAAAGAAAAGCCCACAGCGGACAAAAAATCTGTGACATAATATCAGTCGGGAAGGATGGCCGACAACAGTCGTGCGGGAAACGCTGCAATAGCTCTAAATCCCTGTCGCATCACAAAAGCAGATACCACACTGGGCAGCATACCTGTCAAGAGACTCTGATCACAGAGGATGGCCAACAACGACCATGCGGGAAAGTCTGCATGCATGCCCAGGCTCTGGCTGATCACAAAAGAAGACACCACACCGGACAAAAAACCTGTGAAGTGGAAGTGACCGCGATGAATGGCGAACTGCGGCCATGTGGTAAGGTCTTCAAGGGTGCTCAAGGCCTGTCGGAGCACATAAGAAGACATCGAAAACGCAAGCCCGTCGATCTGGACCAGAACGATGACCTCAGTCCTTCAAAAGGTAAAGTGAATAAGTAATTATCTTTAACAGAAGGCTTTTAAGAAACAAACACACTTATTATCTTGATCTATCCTTCCTCTCTGTAAACCAGAATGCAAGGATAGAATTATTAAACACTCACTCTTTGTAGCACTGCTGTTGCTGACACTGCCATTATCCGTCGCCTGTCATGCCGAACCTTTGAAAAGACGTTTTGTTATTGATCTTGAACAAGGTGCTGGTTTTCCTAACAGGAGCTACTCTACAAGCCATGACCAGCATAGATCGTCGGTTAACCCGTCAGTCATTGCTGGTGCCAACGGTTATCCAGAATCAGAATTTCCAGCTTATTATAAACGACAAAGACATTACAGTTACAGGGTAAAAACAACCCTCATTGAGTCGATTTCGTGGCAGTTGCTTTACGCCGCGAATCTGCTGGTTGCCTTCGAACTGTACCTGACCAGCAAAGATATCCGTTTCAGAACCACCCCTTACTCATCGCTGCCGATAGAAGAGATTGTCGCTGTTTGTTGGCTTTTTAAAAGCTATTGGAATCCTGATTCAATGCTGTTTAACCCGATGAAACAACAAGAGTTGAGACAGGATGAGCCGTTTACAATTTCCACTATGACTGGCTCCGGACATGACCAACAACAAGGCCAGCTATCTGAATCGTCTGGCCAACAAACCTCACAAGACACCCGCCAAACTACAAGCTCTTCCACCAGCACCCGGTATTCCTGCTCTGGCCAGGGTAACGGTAACGGAGACTCTCAACAACACTCACATACTTTGGGGTTAGTTTGTTTCGTCCATCCCTGTCGTGGCGTTTGTAAATTCCGTTCATCACCTGATGATGAGCACTCAATGAGAACAGGGGGAGCATATACTGCCACTGACGGGCCAAACCATGATGATGCACCAATGCTCGGAAACTTGCCTGCCACCGCTGATGATTTGATTATAATCAACGGGTTACTCATTCTACGTGGTCATGGTCTTCACAGAGGAAACAGAATTTCCAGCACAATTACTCATTCTCCCTCTCTGATAGAGGCTTCAGAAATACAACAAGCAACAACAGGATCATCCCGTTCGGGTCAAAGCCCACCTCGTCATTCCCGGACAGTCACAGTGCAAGACCTGCCAGATCACAAAAACAGAGTCCACAGCGGGCAACCAACCTGTGACGAAACAGTGGTCGAGGAGAATGGTCAGCAGCGGCCATGCGGGAGATTATGCAAAAACGTTCGGGCCCTGTCGCAACACAAAAGAAGAATTCATAGCGGGCAAAAAACCTGCAACATGACAGTGATTGGGGAGGATGGCCAACAGCGACCATGCGCAAAAGTATGCAACAATTTTAAAGCTCTGTTGAATCATAAAAGCAGCCACCATACCGGACAAAAAACCTGTCAATTACCCTTGGTTGGGAAGGATAGCCAACAGCGGTCATGCGGGAAGCTCTGCAGGAGTGCCAGAGCCCTGTCAGATCACAAAAGCAAATACCACTCCGGGCAAAAAACCTGTGACATGAACTTGATCGGGAAAGATGGCCAACCAGAACCGTGCTGGGCTGTCTGCAGGAATACCAGAGCCCTGATTGCTCACAGAAACAGATTCCATAGAGTGCAAGAAACCTGTGACGTAACCGTGGTCGGAGAGAATAACCAGCCGCAACCATGCGGCGCAGGCTTCGAAAATGCTCGAGCCCTGTCAAATCACAAAATCAGCTTCCACAGCAGGCAACTAATATGTGACGTAACCGTGGTCAGGAAGGATGGCAAGCAGCGACCATGCGGGATGGCCTGCAAGAATGCTAAAGGGCTGTCGAATCACAAAAGAGCACATCGAAAACGCAAGCCTGTTGATGTGGATCAGGATTAGCAAAAGGTTTTTGACAGAAAAACAAGCTTATTTTCTTGATCTATCCTTCCTCTCTGTATGCCAGAATGCAGGGATAGAATTATTAAACACTCTCTCTTTGCGGCACCACTGCTGCTATTGTTGCCTGTCATCAGTCAGGCCGAACCGTTGACAAAGCGTTTTGTTGTCGAGCTCCAGCAGGATCCAGGTTCTCCAAACCAGGTTTTTTCTATAAAGCCAGTCCGGCGTAAATTGGCGGGTAAACCATCAGACATTGTCGGCATAAAAGGATATTCAGGACCTTTTCTACCTTATGAAAGACGACTAAGGCCATATAGTTATCGCATAAAAACGTTCCTCATCGAGTCGATTTCCTGGCAATGGTATTACGCCACCAACCTGCTGGTTACTTACGAACTGATACTGACCACAAAAGATACCCCTCTGAGCCCCGACCTTTATTCATGGCTTCCGTTAGAAACAGTTGTCGCTGTCGGCTGGCTTTTAAAAAGCTACTGGAACCCCTATTCACCACTGTTCAAACCAATTGAACTACAGTCGGCTTTTATTTTGGCACTGGGGGAGCATCCTTTTTCGGTCACAACTATGATGCCTGGCTCTGGAGATGAACAACAAAAAGGCCAACCATCAGGATGCTTTGACCAACAAACCCCCGTCACAACCACCCATCCTATAAGCTATCTCACCAGACTTCAGTATTCCGACTCTGGTGATGGTGATAAAGCCCCCCGACAACATACGTTGGATTTAAACTGTTTTGCCTATTCCTGCAATGGCGTTTGTAGATTTCGATCAGCACCTAATAGCAGAGGAGCCACCGAATGGCCACTGAATTCCGAAGAAAGTGCAACAGGCTTCACGGGAGCAGCAGCCGGACCAGGCCCACACTACAATTTGACTGAAGGGGACTGCTCGAGATGGATAAATGATTTTGATACTTTAAACGCCACGGATTCACGACAAAACCCACTTTTTGAAACATTGAATGGTCTACCTGACATTCAACACCGATGTGATTCTGTCCAGCCTTTTCAGACTCAGACTCATCTGCATGATAAAGCGCGAATGCCCGGGAATGAATCTGCCACCACTGATGATTTGATTATAATCAACGGATTACTCAATCTTCGTAATCAAAGATTTTTTAAAGTAACACGACAAACAACAACAGGCATCAGGCATGTCAGTCGTCACAGTGGGAAACTAACCTGTGTTGCGACAGTGATTAGAGAAGATGGCCTACAGACGCCATGCGGGATTGCCTTTAAGAATACTCAATCTCTGTCGTCTCACAAAAGTAGAGTCCACACCGGACAGAAAACCTGTAACAAAAAACTGGTCGGGGAGGATGGTCGTCAGCGGCTTTGCGGTTCGCTGTACAAGAATGCCGGGGCTCTATCGAATCATAAAATCAGAGACCACACCGAACAAAAAACCTGTGACGCGACAGTGGTTGGAGAGGATGGCCAGCCGCAGGCATGCGGGATGCTCTGCAAAAATGCCAGAGCAATGTCAGATCACAAAAGCAAATACCACACTGGGCAAAAAACCTGTGACGCAATCATGGTCAAAGAGGATGGCCGGCAGCGTGCATGCAGAAAGGTCTTTAAGAATTCTAATTTACTGACGTATCACAAAAGGCAGGCCCATAGCGGAAAACAAACCTGTGACGAGACCCAAATCGGGGATGATGGAGTGCCACGGCCATGCAGAATGGTCTGCAAGAATGCCAATGCCTTGTCGAATCACAAAAGAGTACATCGAAAACGAAAGCCTGTTGATGAGGATCAGGATTAGCAAATGTTATTTGACAGAAAAACACGCTTATTTTCTTGATCTATCCTTCCTCTCTGTATACCAGAAGGCAAGGATAGAATTATTAGACACTCACTCTTTGCGGCAGCGCTGTTACTGCTATTGTTGTCTGTCATCAGCCAGGCCGAACCGTTGACAAAGCGTTTTATAGTTGAGCTGCAACAGGATGCAGGTACTCCACACCAGAGTTTTACTATAAAGCCGGACCGACTTAGATTGGCTAGTAACCCGTCAGACGTTGCTAACACAAATGTAAAACGGCAAATATCATATAGTTATGACGTAAAAATGACCTTCATTGAGTCAATTTACTGGCAATGGCTTTACGCGACTAACCTGCTGGTTGTTTACGAGCTGATCCTGACCACTATAGAATCTCCAGTGAGTCCCAACCCTTATTCAAGGCTACCGATAGAAACGGTTGTTGCCGTCGGCTGGCTTTTAAAAAACTATTGGAACCCCAACTCACTGCTGTTTAAACCGATTGAACGACAGTCTGAATATATATTGACACAGGAGGGACACCCGTTTGTGGTCACCACTATGGTGACTGATTCCGGAGATGAACAACAAGGCCAACCCTCAGGATCATCTGACCAGCAAGCACCCGAAACACCTATGGGCTCTATAGACTATTTCACCAGCGTTCAATATTCCAACTCTGGTAATGGTGACGAAGCCCCTCAACAACACCAACATACATTGCATCTAAACTGTTTCGTCTATCCCTGTCATGGCGTTTGCAGGTTTCGATCATTGAATAGTCTTCAGCGCCAATGTAGTTCTGGCCAAACCTTTCAGCCTCAGGCTCATCAACCTGATAATCTGCGAATGCCCGGGAATGTGTCTGTCACCTCTGATGATTTGATTATAATCAACGGATTACTCAGCCTTTGTAATCAACGCCCTCTTAAAGAAACCGTAATTTCCTATGCGCCTGGCCATTACATCCCGTCAATGGAAACTTTAGTAACACAACAAACGACAGGACCATCCCAATGGGGTCAAAGACCACCTCATCTCTCTCAGACAGGCAACAGAAAAACCAGAAGCCGCAGCGGGAAACGAACTTGTGACTGGATGCTGGTCGAGGAGAGTGGCCAGCAACGACGATGCGGGAAGGTCTTCAACAATACTCACTCCTTGGCAGCCCACAAAAGCAGATACCACAGCGGCCAAAGAACTTGCGAAGCATTAGTGGTCGGGAAGGATGGTCTGCGGCGACCATGCGGAAAGGTCTGCCAGAATGCTCGCGTCCTGACGGATCACAAAAGAAAAACCCACAGCGGACAACGAACCTGTCATGTAATGGTGATCGGAGAAGATGGCCTGCAGCAAAAATGCGGAAAGGTCTGCCAGAATGCTCGCATCCTGACGGATCACAAAAGAAGGACCCACAGCGGACAACAAACCTGTAATGTGGTGGTGATCGGAGAAGATGGCCTGCAGCAAAAATGCGGGAAGATCTGCAAAAGTACTATAACCCTATCGGATCATAAAATCAGAAGCCACAGCAAACAAAAAACCTGTGAAGTCATCGTGGTCGGAGAGGATAGACGGCAGCGGCCATGCGGTAAGGTCTACAGGAGTATCAGAGCCCTGTCAGATCACAAAAGCAAATACCATACCGGGCAAAAAACCTGTGACGTGACATTGGACGGGGATGACGACAAGGAGCGGCCATGCGGTAAGGTCTGCAGGAATGCTCAAGCCCTGCGGGATCACAACAGAAGGTACCACACCGGACAACAAATCTGTGACATAAAACTGGTCGGAGAGGATAGCCAGCAGCGAACATGCGGGAAGGTCTGCAAAAATTCTGCGGCCCTATCGAGTCATAAAGTCAGAGACCACAGCGAACAAAAAACCTGTGAAGCAACCGTGGTCGGAGAGGATGGCCAGCAGCGGACATGCGGTAGGGTCTACAATAGTGCCAGAGCCCTGTCGGATCACAAAGGCAAATACCATACCGGGCAAAAAACCTGTGACGTGATAGTGGTCGGCAATGACGGTAAAGAGCGACCATGCGAAAAGCTCTGCAACAATGTTCAAGCCCTGTCGGATCACAAAAAAAAAGACCATACCGGGCAGCAAATCTGTGTCGCAAGAGTGGTCGGGAAGGATGGCCAGTGGCGAGCATGCGCAGAGGTCTGCCAGAATGCCCGGGCCATGACGAGTCACAAAAGAAAAAAACACACCGGGCAAAACATCTGTGAAGTGGCCGTGTTCGGAATGGACGACCGGCCACGGCCGTGCGGGATACTGTGCAAGAATGCCAGAGCCCTGTCAGATCACAAATACAAATACCACTCCAGGAAAAAAACCTGTGACGCAGCGTTGGTCACAAGGAATGGCCAGCAGCAGACATGCAGGAAGGTCTTCAAAAATTCTTATGTACTGGCGTATCACAAAAGACAAGCCCACAGCGGGCAACAAATCTGTGACATGACCGTGGTCGGGGAGGATGGCGAGCCGTGGCCATGCGGAGTGGTTTGCAAGAATGCTAATGCCCTGTCGAATCACAAAAGAATACATCGAAAACGCGGGCCTCTTTATGTGGATCAGGATTAGCAACAAGTTTTTGATAGAAAGGCAGGCTTGTTTTCTTGATCTATCCTTCCTCTCTGTATACCAGAACGCAGGGATAGAATTATTAAACTATCACTTTTTGCAGCATCCCTGCTGCTACTGTTGTTGTCTGTCATGGGTCAGGCAGAACCCTTGACAAGGCTTTATATTGTCGAGCTTCAACAGGATGCAGGTTCTCCAAACCAGAGTTTTTCTATAAAACCGGACTGGCATAGATTGGCCGGTAACCCGTCAGACATTACCGACACAAAAAGCTCTTCAGGATCAGACTGTCCACCTTATGACAAACGACGAAGACCAGTTGGTTATGGTGTAAAAGCGACTCTCATTGGATCGATTTTCTGGCAATGGCTTTACGCCATAAACCTGCTCGTTGCTTACGAGCTGATTCTGACCACCAAAGACACCCCTCTTAACCCCACCCCTTATTCGTGGCTACCGATAGAAAAGGCTATCGCTGTCGGCTGGCTTTTAAAAAGCTATTGGACCCCCTATTCACCGCTGTTTAAAGCAATTGATCGACAAAAGGTATCTATGTTGACACGGGGAGGACACCCGTTCGCGGTCACCACTATGGTGCCTGGTTACGGAGATGACCAACAACAAGGCCAACCATCAGGATCATCTGATCAACAAGCCCTCGAAACACCCAACAGCCCTGCAAGCTATTTCATCAGCTTTCAGTATTACGACTCTGGTGATGGTGACGAAGCGCCCCAACAACACCAACATACCCTGGGTTTAAATTGTTTCGTTTATCCCTGTCATGGCGTTTGTAGATTTCGATCAGAATCTAATAGCAGTGAGACCGCAGAGTGGCCGCTGAATTCAGAAGAAAGTCGGACAGGCCAAACGGCAGCGACAGCCGGACAAAACTCACGCTCCCATTTGACTGAAGGACCCCGCCTGAGCTACACAAGTGATTTTGATGCTTTAAACGCGTCGGATTCCCGACAGAGTCCACCTTTAGAAATATTGAATAGCCCCTCTTACGTAGAGTTCCAATGCGTTTCTGATCAACCCTTTCAGGCTTATCAATCTGAAGATGCGCAAATGTACAGGAACGAATCAGTCACCGCTGATGATTTGACTATAGTCGACGGGTTACTGAGTCTTCGTAATCATGGTCCTCTTAAAGAAAGAGAAATTTCCTTCACGCCTGCCCATTCCCCCACCCCAATGGAGACTTTAGAAACACAACAAACAACAAGATCATTCCAATGGGTTCAAAGCCCACCCCATATTTCCCAGACCGGCACCAGTCAAACCACTGACCAGATGAAATCAACCTGTGACTTGTCCGTGGTTCAGGAGAATGGCCCGCAGCAACCATGTGGGAAGTTCTTCAGGAATACTCATGCCCTGAAGCTTCACAAAAGCAGAGTCCACTCTGGGCGAAGAACCTGTGACGTGACAGTGATTGGGGATGATGATACAGGGCGACCTTGCGGGAAAAACTTCAAGAATATTCTCGCCTTGAGGGTTCACAAATGCAGATACCACTCCGGTCAAAAAACCTGTTATATGACAGTCGTCGTAGAAGGTCGGAAGGAGCGGCCATGTAAAAAAGTCTTCAACAACGCTCAGGCCATGTTAGATCACCAACAAAGAGATCACACAGGGTATCAAAGCTGTGACACAAGAGTGCTCGGAAAGGACGGCCAACGGCAACCATGCGGAAAGGTCTGCCTGAATGCTCGTGCCTTGACGGATCACAAAAGAAGATACCACTCCGGACAAAAAACCTGTGACATAAAGGTGATCGGGGAGGATAACCAGCAGCGACCATGCGGGAAGGTCTTCAAGAATACTCCATCTCTGTCGTTCCACAAAAAAAGATACCACAGCGAAAAAAAAACCTGTGATATAGAGCTGGTCGGGGAGGATAACCAGCAGCGACCATGTGGGAGAGTCTTAAAGAGTGCTTATGCTCAGTGACTTCACAAAAATAGAGTCCACACAGGGCAAAGAGTCTGTGACGTGACATTGGTCGGGGATGATGCTGAAGAAGGACCATGCGGGATGCTCTACCAGAATGCTCGCGCCCTGAAGGATCACAAAAGAAAACATCGAAAACGCAAGCCTGCTGATTTCGAGCAGATGCACCACAGCCCTCCAAAAAATAAAGCAAATAAGAAACGATCTTTAGCAGAAGGTTTTTGACAGAAAACATAGTTGCTTTCTTGATCTATCCTTCCTCTCTGTTAGCCAGAAAGCAAGGATAGAATTATTATACACTCACTCTATTCGGCACTGCTGTTGCCGCTACTGTTCTTGTCTTCCATCTGCCAGGCCGAACCATTGACAAGACATTTCATTGCTGGGCTTCAACAGAATGCAGGTTTTCCAAATCAGAGCTTTTCTATAAAGCCAGTCCGCTATAAATTGCCAGGTAGACCGTCGTGCATTGCCAATATAAACGGCTACACAGGACCAGATTCAGCACCTTATAATATACGCCACAAATTTAACAGTTACGAGATAGTAACAACTCTCACTGAGTCGATTTCCTGGCAATTGCTTTACGCCAAGAATCTGCTGATTGCCTTCGAACTGATCCTGACCAACAGAGATATCCCTCCGGGCCTCAGCTCTTATTCATGGCTAAAGATAGAAACGGATGTCGCTGTCGGTTGGTTTTTAAAAAGCTGGTGGAACCTCGATTCAGTGCAGCTTAATCTGCTTCAACAACAAAAGATAAGTCAGGATCAACCGTTTGTGATTGCCACCATGATGCATGGCCCTGTAAATTACCAACAACAAGGCCAAGCATCAGGATCAGCTGACCAACAAGCACCAACATCACCCGCCCACCCGATAGGCTATTTCAACAGTCATCTCTATTGCGACTCTGGCGAAGGTAAAGGAGACCCTCAACAACACAGACACACTTTGAGTTTAAATTGTTTCGTTCATCCCTGTTATGGGGTTTGTCAACTGCGACCATCATCTGATAGCGAAACGCAGAATTCTGAAGAAACTTTGACAGGCTTCAGAGAAGCAAGACCCGGACAAAACTCGTGCCCACACCTGGCGAATGGATCCTGCTTTAGTTGCACAGATAATTTTAACCCTGTAGACGTTATATATTCTGAACAAAACACACCTTTCGAAAGATTGGATATTCATTCTGGCATTCAAGCCCCATTCGATTCTGGCCAACCATCTCAGGGGGAGGACCTTGATGAGAACTCAAAGAATAACTGCAACCCCCGAGCAGAGGTCGCCATAGACTTAATGAGTGCTGAAGCAACCTATACTATTGACACAACCGGGCCACTCAATCATGAACTCTCAATATCCCCGAATTTAACTGCCACCAGTGATAATTTGGGATGTATTGGTGAGCCACTCGATGTAAAGACTCTTCTCAAGGAAGAAGAAATTACCTCTACCCTACCCCATACGAATAAACGACTGACAACCAATGAATCATCCCAACCGGATCAGAGCCATCCACATCTTTCACAGACAGGGCCAACACCAGCCAAAGACAACTTTGGTCAACTAATATGTAAAGTAGTCGTGGTCAGGAAGGATGGTTACCAACAACCATGCTGGACTTTCTGCAAGAATGCTCGTGCCATGTCGACTCACCAAAGCAGATACCACCGAGGACAACGAACCTGTGAGTTGATGGTGGTCAGGAAGAATGGTCAGCAAAGACCATGCGGAAAGCTCTGCCAGAATGCCAATGCCCTATGGACTCACAAAAGAAGAGATCACAGCGGACAACAAACTTGTGACGAAACCGTGGTCGGGAAGGATGGCCGACTGCGGCCATGCGGAGTGGTCCTCAAGAACGCTCTATCTATGTCATGTCACAAAACCAAATACCACACTGGGGAAAAAATCTGTGACAAGCCCCTGGTCGAGGAGGATGGCTGGCAGCGGCCTTGTGGGGCGGTCTGCAAGAATGCTGTATCTTTGTCGTATCACAGAAGAAAAAAGCACACCGAGCAAAAAACCTGCGTCGTAACAGTGATCGGGGAGGATGGCCAGCCGAGGCCATGCATGAAGGTCTTGAGCAGTTCTCAATGTCTGTCGTTTCACAAAAAAAGATACCACTCCGGACAAAAAACCTGTGACGTGCCCGTGGTCGGGACGGATGGTCAGCAGCAACCATGTGGAAAGGTCTACAAGAATCTTGCGTCTCTGGCGACTCACAAAAGCGGATACCACAGCGGAAAAAAAATCTGTGACATAGCTGTGGTCGCGAAAGGTGGCCAGCAGAGATCATGCGGAAAGGTCTTCAGCAATTCTGCATCTCTGTCGGAGCACAAAAGAAAACATCGAAAACGCAAGCCTGATAGTGTAGCGCAGGACGATGATCTCCCTCCGCAAGATAAAGCGAATAAGTAACGGTCTTCAACAGAGGTTTCGACAGAGAAACACGCTTATTTTCTTGATCTATCCTTCCTATCTGTATAATGGAACGCAAGGACAGGATTATTAAACACTCACTTTTTTCGACACCGCTGTTGCTGCTACTGTTCTTATCTGGCATCGGCAAGGCCGAACTGTTGACCAGACGTTTTATTGTCGAGTTTCAACAGAATGCAGGTTTGACAAACCAGATTTTTTTCATAAAGCCAGACCGGCCTTCACTGTCAGGCATTGCTGGTACAGACGGCTATGCAAGACCATATTTACGCCCTGACTATATACGTCAATGGCATTACTGTTGCGAAATAAAAACAACCACTATTGAGTCGATTTCCTGGCAATGGCTTTACGCCAGGAATCTGCTTGCCGCTCATGAACTGATTCTGACCACCAGAAACCCTCTTCGCAGTCCCCCCACTTATTCATGGCTACCAATAGAAGCGGCTATAGTTGTCGGTTGCTTTTTAAAAAGCTATTGGAACAACGATTTATCCCTGTTTAACTCTATTGAACAACAAAAGTCGACATCTACCTTTACACAGGTAAGACACCCATTTACCAGCTCCACTGTGATGTTTGGCTCTGGAAATGACCAGCAACCCTATCAGCAACAAGAACAGCCATCAGAATCATCCGGCCAGCATGCTCCGGCAGCCACAGACTATATAACCAGCGTCCTGCATGCTCGTTCGGGTGACGGTAACGAAAGCCCTCAACAAGAGCAACATACTTTGAGTTTGAATTGTTTCGTCCGCCCCTGTCATGGCGTTTGTCAATTCCGACTATCTAACGAAAGCATGTGGCCAGCTGAATGGTCACTGAATTGTGAGGAAGATTTCACAGCCCAGACAGGATCAACACCCGGACAAAGCTCAAGCCCTCATTTAGTCGATGAAGACAACCCTGAATATATAATCCATATCAGTTCTGTAAACGCTGCAGATTCTCAACAAGATTTGGGCTCGAAAATACTGAGCGAGATCTTTGACATTAAAGTCGGACTCAATCCTGACCAACTTTTTCAGCCACCAGCGCATCAGTCGCAGTCTCATAGCATGGATGCAGGCCTGACGAGTGCACAGGCAGTCTGCACAATTGCCCCTTCCAGGCAAAAAAACTGTGACCCGACTTTAGTCGGGGAGGATGGCCAGCAGCAGCCATGTGGAAAGGTCTGTAAAAATCCTCAATCTATCTCATCCCACAAGGCAAGCACCCACAACGGGCAACAAACCTTTTTAATGCCCGTGTTCGGGGAGGTTGGCCTTATGTGCCCATGCGGGAGGATCTACAAGAATGCTAAAGCGCTGTCAGCTCACAAAAGCAGAGTACACACCGAGCCAAAAAGCTGTGTCGTGTCTGTATTCGGGGAGGATGGTCTCATACATCCATGCGGAAGGGTCTGCAAGAATGCACAAGCTCTGTCAATTCACAAAAGCAGAGATCACACTGGGACAATGTTCTGCAAAGCATCCGTGCCCGGGGAAGATGGCCTCCTTCGGCCATGCGGGAAGCTCTACAGCAATGCCAAAGCCCTGTCGTCTCACAAATACTCATACCACACCGGGCAAAAAACCTGTGACCTGATGGTGATCGGTGAGAATGGTCAGCAGCAGTTATGTGGGACGATCTTTAAGAATAAAAAAAGCCTCCATGAACACAAAAGAAGGTACCACAGCGGGGAAAGAACCTGTCTCACAAACGTAGTCGGGGAGGATGGCCGACAGCTGCCATGCGGGATAATCTGCAACAATTCCGGAGCCCTGTCGGAACACAAAAGAAAACATCACACCGCGCAGCAAACCTGTTTTGAGACTGTGGTCGGCAAGGACGGCCAACAACGGCCATGCGGTAAGGTCTGCAACAATGCCAAAGCCTTTTCGGGTCACAGAAGAGTGCATCGAAAATGCAAGCCTGCTGATGTGGAGCATGACGATGACTTTACTCCTCCAAAAGCTAAAAAAACGAAGCAGTAATGATCTTTAACTGAGGGTCTTTAACGGAAGGTCTTTGACAGAAAAACTCCTTTATCTTCTTGTTCTATTCTTCTTCTCTGTATACCAGAACGCAAGGATAGAATTATTAAACACTCACTTTTTGCGGCAGCGCTGTTGCTGCTTCCGTTGCTGGCAGTCATCGGCCAGACCCAACCGCCGACAAAGCGTTTTATTGTCGAGATTCAACAGAGCCCGAGTCTTCCAAAACGGAGCTTTTTAATAAAGACATACCGGAAAAAATGCTCGGATAACCCGTCGGGCCCTGCTGACACCAATGGCCATGCAAGACTGGATTTACCATCCGATAATATACGTCAGAAATCTAACAGTTACGAAGTAAAAACAACTATCATTGAGTCGATTTTCTGGCGATGGCTTTACGCCACGAATCTGCTGGCTGCCGTCGAACTGATCTTTACTGCCAGAGTCTCCCCTCTTAGCTCCACACCTTGTTCATGGCTACCGGTAGAAGCTGCTATAGCTGCCGGTTGGTTTTTAAAAGGCTATGGGAGCCCCTATTCACTGCTGTTTAACCCGATGGAACAACAAGAGGCGAGATCCATCTCGAGACAGAGGGATCAACCAGTTACCAAAATCGCTATAATGTATGGCTCAGGAAACAACCAACAACCTTGTCAGCAGCAAGAGCAGCCGTCAGAATCATCCGACCAGCAGGCTCCGGCAGCCCCGGGCTTCTCTACCAGTGTCCTGCATTCTCACTCGGGTGACGGTAACGAAGACCCTCAACAGCAGCATACTTTGGGTTTAAATTGTTTTGTCCAGCCCTGTTATGGCATTTGTATATTCCGACCATCTTCCAAAAGCATGGAATTGCCTGAATGTTCGCTGAATTATGAAGACGGGTTCGCCCCGGATTCAATAGACACAGGGACAACCGATACAACGGCCCCCGCCGGGCAGGCAAGCTGCAACGTGGTAATGGTCGGGAAAACTGGCCAGCTGTGGCAATGCGAGAGAGCCTTCAAAAGTGCTCAAGCCCTGTGTAAACACAAAAAAAAAGACCATTCCCAAAAAATCTGTGACGTGGCCGTGTTCAGGAAGGATGGCCAGCTGCGGCCATGCGGGATGGTCTGCAAGAGTTATAAGGCACAGTTGGATCACAAAAGAAGATTCCACACTGGTGAACAAATCTGTAACGTGACTGTGGTTGGCGAAGATCACCAACCACGGCTATGCGGAAAGGTCTGCAAGAATGCTCAAACCCTGTCAGTTCACAAAAGCAAATTCCACAGCGGCCAAAAAACCTGTAACTTGATCGCGGTTGGGGAAGATGGCCAGCCGCGGCGATGCGGGGCGGTCTACAAGAATTCTGGAGCTCTGTCGGATCACAAAAGAAAAGACCACACCGGGCAACAAACCTGTGACGTGAACTTAGTCGGAAAGGAGGGTCAGCAACAGCCATGTGGGAAAGTCTGCAAGAATGCCAGTGCTCTCTCCGTTCACAAAAGCAGATATCACACCGGGCAACAAACCTGTGACGTGAACGTGGTTGGGGAGGATGGTCAGCAACAGCCATGCGGAAAAGTCTACAAGAATGCCTGTAACCTCTCTATTCACAAAAGCAGATATCACACCGGGCAACAAAACTGTGCCATGATCGTGGTCGGGGAGGATGGTCAGCAGCAGCCATGCGGGAAAATCTGCAAAAATGCCATTGCCCTCTCCGTTCACAAAAGCAGACACCACACCAGACAACAAACCTGTGACGTGACCGTGGTCGGGGAGAATAGTCAGCAGCAGCCATGCGGGACGGTCTGCAGAAGTGCTCAAGATCTCTCGAATCACAAAAGAATACACCAAAAACGCAAGCCTGTTGATGTTAGCCAGAATGATGACCTCACTACTCCAGAAGGTAAAGCCAACAGGTAACGATTACTGACAGAAGTCTTTTGACAGAAACGCATCTTTATTTTCTTGATCTATCCTTCCTTTCTGTAAGCCGGAGCGCAAGGATAGAATTATTAAGCACACACCCTTTGCGGTAATACTGTTGCTGCTAACGTTGTTACCTGCCATCGGCCAGACCGAACCGCTGACAAGGCGTTTTATTGTCGAACTTCAACAGAGTTCAGGTCTTCCGAAACAAGGCTTTTCAATAAAGCCATACCGGAGTAAATGGTCGGATAACCCGTCAGGCCTTGCCGACAACAATGGCTACGCAAGACTAGATTTAGCCTCTAATTGTATACGTCAGATATCTAATAATTATGAAGTAAAAACAACTATCATCGAGTCGATTTCTTGGCGGTGGCTTTGCGCCACGAACCTGCTGGCTGCCGTCAAACTGATCTTTACCACCAGATTTTCTCCTCTGAGCTCCACACCTTGTTCATGGCTACCGGTAGAAGCCGCTATAGCTGTCGGTAGGCTTTTAAAAGGCCATTGGAACTCCGATTCACCGATATTTAACCCGATTGAACATCGCAATGAGACAACAGCGTTGACACAAAGGGGACACCCATTTGCCATCATCACTATGATGTTCGGCTCTGGAAATAATCAACAAACCTGTCAGCAAAAAGACCAACCACCAGAGTCATCCTGCCAGTCCCCACCGGTGGCCACTGGCTACTTCACCAGTGTCCTTTATCCTTGGTCGGGTGACGGTAACAAGGGCCCTCAACAACAGCAACATACTTTGAGTTTAAATTGTTTCGTCCAGCTCTGTTATGGCGTTTGTAAATTCAGACCATCTTCTGAAAGCCCAGGGCCAGCTGAACGGTCGCTGAACTGTGAAGAAGGAGTCGCCTCAGACGGAGTCACTCCGGACTCAACACGGGCAACCGCCACAACCTCCCCTGCCGGGCAGGCAACCTGCTACCTGATAGAGGTTGGGAAGGATGGCCAGCTTCGACAATGCGAGAAAGTCTACAAAAGTACTCAAGCCCTATCGAATCACAAAAGAAGAGTCCATTCCAGACAAAAAACCTGTAACGTGACCGTCTCCATGGAGGATGGCCAGCTGCAGCCATGTGGAAAGGTCTGCAAAAATGCTCACTCTCTGACGTCTCACAAAAGAAACTTCCATACCGGGGAAAAAACCTGTGAGGTAACTATGATCGGGGGGAATGGCCAGCTGCGGCCATGTGGAAAGGTCTGCAAGAGTGCTCAAGACCTGTCGATTCACAAAAGCAAATCCCATAGCGGGCAAAGAACCTGTGACATGACCATTATCGGGAAAAATAATCAGCCGCAACCCTGTGGGAAGGTCAACAAGAATGCTTATACCCTGTCGCTTCACAAATGCAGAGTTCACGGCAGGCGAAGAATCTGTTACGAAACAGTGATCGAAGAGGATGGCCAGCAGCGACCATGCAGAACAGTCTGCAAGAATGCTAGAGTTTTTTCGGATCACAAAAGAAGTTTCCACACTGGGCTTCAAACCTGTGACGTGACCGTGGTCGGGAAAGATGGCCAGCAACAGCCGTGTGGAAAGACCTACAAAAATGCTAAATCTCTATCCAGCCACAAGAGCCATTACCACACCGGACAAAGAACCTGTGACGTGATTTTTGTCGGAAAGGATGGGCAATTGCAGCTATGTGGAAGGGACTACAAGAATGCTAAGGCCTTGTCAGATCACAAATCAAAAGTTCATAGAGGGAAAAAAAACTTTGACATTGCAATAGTTGGAGAGGGTGGCCAGCAGCGGACGTGCGAAAAAGTCTTTAAGAACGCTAAAGTCATGTCTGAGCACAAAAGAAAACATCGAAAACGCAAGCTTATTGATGTGGAGCAGAATGATGACCTCAGCCCTCCAGAAGGTAAAGCGAATGAGTAACAATCTTTAACAGAAGTTTTTTGACAGAGAAACACGCTTATTTATTGATCTATCCTTCCTCTCTGTAAATCAGAAGGCAAGGATAGAATTATTAAGTACTCATTCTTTCCGGCACCGCTGTTGCTGATACTGTTATTGTCTTTCAGCGGCCAGGCCGAACCGTTGACAAGACGCTTTATTTTCGAGCTTCAACAAGTTGCAGGTTCTTCAGACCAGAGCTTTTCCGTAAAGTCAGACAGGCCTGCATTGTCGGGTTATCCGTCAGTTATTGTCGGCACTGACGGCAAATCAGGATCAGATTTCCCATCTGATTATAAACGACAAAAGATTAACAGTTTCGAGGTAAAAACAACCCTCATCAAGCCGACTTCCTGGCAGTTGCATTACACCATGAATCTGATGATTTCCTTTGAACTGATCCTGACCACCAAAGACACCCCTCTGATCCCCATCACTTATTCATGGCTACCAATAGAAACGGTTGTCGCTATAGGCTGGCTTTTAAAAAGCTATTGGAATCCCGATTCACCTCTGTTTAACCCGGTTGAACGAAACGAGGCGACACCCGCATTGACACAGCGGGAACATCCATTTGCCACTATCACTATGATGTTTGGCTCTGGAAATAAGCAACAGCCCTGTCAGCAACAGGGCCAAGCATCAGAATCATCTAACCGACAGGTCCCGTTAGCCAAAGGCTATTTCACCAGCGTACTGTATTCTCGCTCGGGTGACGGTAACGAGGACCCTCAACAACAGCAACATACTTTGGGTTTAAATTGTTTTGTCCACCCCTGTCATGGCGTTTGTCGAATCCCACCAGCATCCGATGATAAAGAGGCTGCTGAATGGCCAATGAATTCCGAAGAAAGTTCGACAGGCCATATGGGAGCAACTCCCGGACAAAGCTCACGCCCCCATTTAACCGAAGGCCACTGCTTGAGTTGCATAGGTAGTTCTTATGCTTTAAAGGCCAGAGATTCACGACAAAACCCGCCTCACAAAATATTGAATAGTCTCTCTACCATTCAACGCCAATGCCCTTCTGAGCAACCCTTTCAGCCTCAGGTTCATCAGCCTGATGATACGCGAATGAACAGGAATGTGCCTGCCACCTCTGATGATATGATTATAATCAAAGGGTTACTCGATCTACATAATCATAGACCTCTTGAAGAAGCCGAAATTTCACATTCTCCTGCCCATTTCACTACCTCAATAGAGAATTCAGAAAGACAACAAACGACGACAGGATCATTTCAATTGGCTCAAAGCCCAACTCATCTTTCTGAGACACGCACGAAGCAGGCCACAGACAACAACGGGCAACAAACCTGTTTCAAGACATTGACCGGGAAGGATGGCCAGCAACGGCGATGCGGAAAGATCTGCAATAATGCTCGAGCCCTGTCGAATCACAAAAAAAGAGACCACACCGGGCAACAAACCTGCAACCTGACAGTAATCGGAAAAGATGGCCACCAACTGCGATGCAGGAAGGTCTGCAATAATGCTCGCGCCCTTTTGGATCACAAAAGAAACTCCCACACCGGGCGACAAACCTGCAACTTAACAGTCACAGGGAAGGATGGTCAGCCGAGCCTGTGCGCAGCAGTCTTCAAGAATCTTAGATCGTTTACATCTCACAAAACCAGAATCCACACCGGGCAAAAAAAATGTGAAGTGATCGTGGTCGGGGAGGAGGGTCATGAACGGCCATGTGGTATGGTCTGCAAGAATTCTCAAGCCCTTTGGGATCACAAACAAAAAAAACACACCGGACAAAAAATCTGTCACGCGACAGTGGACGCAGAGGATGGCCAGCAGCAACCATGCGGGAAGATCTGCCAGAATGCTCGTTCCCTGTCGGATCACAAAAGCAAATACCACAGTGGACAAAAAATCTGTGGTGTAATATTGGTCGGTAAGGATGACCAGCAGCGACCGTGCGGGAAGCTCTGCAAGCATTCCAGAGCCCTGGAGCTTCACAAAAAAAGTGCACACGCCGGGCAAAAAACCTGCCACTCAGCAATAGTAGGGAAGGATGGTCAGCCAAAGCCGTGCGGAGTAGTCTTTAGGAATCTTCAATCTCTGACATCTCACAAACGCAGATTCCACAGCGGGCAAAAAACCTGTGGTGTGATAGTGGCAGTGGAGGATGGCCAGCCTCAGCCATGCGGGATGGTCTGCAGGAGTTCTGGAGCTCTGTCGGATCACAAAAGAAGAGACCATAGCGGGCAAAAAACCTGTTATGTGATGCTGGCAGAGGAGGATGGCCAGCCGCAGCCATGCGGCATGGTCTGTAAAAGTGCTCAAGATCTCTCGAATCACAAAAGAATACATCGAAAACGCAAGCCTGTTGATGTCAGCCAGAGTGATGACCTCAGTGCTTCAGGAGGTAAAGCCAACAGGTAAAGATCACCAACAGAAGTCTTTTGACAGAAAAGCACCTTTATTTTCCTGATCTATCCTTCCTCTCTGTAAGTCGGAACACAAGGATAGAATTATTAAGCACACACTGTTTGCGGCGCTGCCGTTGCTGCTACCGTTGTTGTCTGCCATCAGCCAGACCGAACCATTGACAGGGCGTTTTATTGTCGAGCTTCAACAGAGTTCAAGTCTTCCAAAACAGAGCTTTTCAATAAAGCCATACCGGAGTAAATGGTCGGATAACCCGTCAGACCCTGCCGACACTTACTCAAGACTGGATTTACCATCCGATAATATACGTCAGATATCTAACAATTACGAAGTAAAAACAACTATCATTGAGTCAATTTCCTGGCGATGGCTTTACTTCACGAATCTGCTGACTGCCGTCGAACTGATCTTTACCACCAGAGTCTCCCCTCTGAGTTCCACGCCCTGTTCATGGCTACCAGTAGAAGCCGCTATAGCTGTCAGTTGGTTTTTACAAGGCTATTGGAGCCCCAGTTCACTGCAGTTAAATCCGATGGAGCATCAAGAGGCAACATCCATCTTGAGACAGGGAGATCAACCATTTACCAACATCGCTATAATGTTTGGCTCTGGAAATAACCAACAACTTTATCAGCAACAAGATCAGCCATCAGAATCATCCGGCCAGCACGCTCCGGTTGCCACGGGCTACTCTACCAGTATCCTGTATTCTCGCTCGGGTGACGGTAACGACGACCCTCCACAGCATCATACCTTGGGTTTAAATTGTTTTGTCCAGCCCTGTTATGGCGTATGTAAATTCCGACCCTCTTTCGAAAGCATGGAATTAGCTGAATGTTCGCTGAATGATGAAAACGGAGTCGCCTCGGATTCAATAGACGCTGGAACAACCGATAAAACGGCCACTGCCGGGCAGGAAACCTGCAACATAGTAGTGGTCAGGGGGAGTGGCCAGCCGCGGCAATGCGAGAAAGTCTTCAAAAGTGCTCAAGCCCTGTGTAGACACAAAAAAAGAGTCCATAGCAGGCAAAAAATCTGCGCCCTGGCCGTGTTCAGGGAGGATGGCCAGTTGCGAACATGCGGAAAAATTTGTAAAAATGCCGACTCGTTGAGGTCTCACAAAAGACGCTTCCACAGCGGAGAGCAAACCTGTGATGCCACCGTGATCGGGGAGGATGGCCAGCTGGAGCCATGCGGACAGGTCTGCGAGAGTGCTCAAACCCTGTCAACTCACAAAAGCAAAGTCCATAGCGGGCTGAAAACCTGTGACTCGACCGAGGTTGGGGAGTACGGCCAGCTAAAGCCATGCGGGGTGGTCTGCAAGGGTAATAAGGCACTGTCGGATCACAAAAGAAGATTCCACACTGGTGAACAAATCTGTGACGTGACCTTAGTTGAGAAGGATCACCAACCGCGGCTATGCGGAAAAGTCTGCAAGAGTGCTCAAGCCCTGTCAACTCATAAAAGCAAACTCCACAGCGGCCAAAGAACGTGTAACTTGACTGTGGTTGGGGAAGATGGGCAGCCGCGGCGATGCGGGGTGGTCTTAAGGAGTTCTCAAGCTCTGTTGGGTCACAAAAGACGAGACCACTCCGGGCCACAAACCTGTGACGTAAAATTGGTCGGAAAGGAGGGTCAGCAGCTACTATGTGGGAAAATCTGCAAGAATGCCAGTGCTCTTTCCGTTCACAAAAGCAGATCTCACAGCGGGCAACAAACCTGTGAAGTGACCGTGGTCGGGGAGAATCGTCAGCAACAGCCATGCGGAAAAGTCTACAAGAATGCCAGTAGCCTCTCCGTTCACAAAAGCAGATATCACACTGGGCAACAAACCTGTGACGTGAACGTGATCGGGGAGGATGGTCAGCAGCAGCCATGCGGGAAGGTCTGCCAGAATGCTCGTGCCCTGTCGGATCACAAAAGAACAAGCCACACCGGGCAACAAACCTGCAACGCGATCCTGGCCGCAGAGAATGGCCGACCGCAGCCATGCGGGATGGTCTGCAAAAATGCTCAACATCTCTCGAATCACAAAAGAATACATCGAAAACGCAAACCTGTTGATGAGGAACAGGACGATGACCTCACTCCTCCAGAAGGTAAAACGAAAAAGTAATGATCTTTAGCAGAAGGTCTTGAACAGAAAAACACCCTTATTTTCCTGATCTATCCTTCTTCTCGTAAAGTCAGAAAGCAAGGATAGAATTATTAAACATTCATTTTTTGTGGGGCCGCTGTTGCTGCTAGCGTTGTTGTTTGTCAGCGGCCAGGCCGAATCGTTGACAAAGCATTTTATTGTCGAGTTTCAACAGAGTTCAGGTCTTCCAAACCAGGGTTTTTCTATAAATCCAGACCAACGAACATGGTCGGATAGCCTGTCAGGCCTTGCCGACACAAACAGTTATGCAAGACCAGACTTACCACCCGATAATAAACGACATATATCTATCAATTACGGAATAAAAACAACCATCATTAACTCGATTTCCTGTCGATGGCTTTACGCCACGAATCTGCTGGTTGCCTTCGAACTGATCCTGACCACCAGAGCCCCCCCTCTGAGCTCCTCACCTTATTCATGGCTACCGGTAGAAGCGGCTGTCGCTTCTGGCTGGCTTTTAAAAAGCTATTGGAGCTCCTATTCACTGTTGTTTAACCCGATCGAACAACAAGAGACGACATCCATCTTCAGACAAGAGGATCAGCCATTTACCAATATCGCTATAATGTTTGGCTACGGAAATAATCAACAACCCTGTCAGCAACAGGACCAGCCATCAGAATCATCCAGTCGGCAAGCTCCGACAGCCAGAGGCTATTTCTCCAACGTCGTATCTTCTCGCTCGGGTGACGGTAACGAAGGCCCTCAACAACAGCAACATACTTTGGATTTAAATTGCTTCGTCCAGCCCTGTTATGGCGTTTGTGAATTCCGACTATCTTCCGAAAGCGTGGGGCCAACTGAATCTTCGCTGAATTATCAAGACGGGGTCGCCTCAGACGGGGTCGCCTCAGACAGGGTCATCCCGAACTCAATGGGTGCAGCAGCAACCAATAAAAGAGCCTCTGCCGGGCAGGCAACCTGCAACGTTGTAATGGTTGGGGAGGTTGGGCAGCTGCTGCAATGCGAGAGGATCTTCAAAACTGCTCAAGCCCTGCGTAATCACAAAAAAAGAGTCCATACCGGGCAAAAAATCTGTGATGCAACCGTGTTCAGGGAGGATGGCCAGCCGCGGCCATGTGGAAAAGTCTACAAAAATGCTGATTCTCTGTCGTCTCACAAAAGACTCTTCCACACCAGGCAACAAACCTGTGACGTGACAGTGGTCGGGGAGGATGGTCAGCAGCCATGCGGGAAAGTCTGCAAGAACGCTCATTCTCTGTTGTCTCACAAAAGAAACTTCCACACCGGGAAACAAGTCTGTGACGTTAATGTGATCGGGGGGGATGGCCAACAGCAGCCATGCGGAATAGTCTGCAGGAGTGCTCAAAACCTGTCGGAACACAAAAACAAATTCCACGGTGGGCAAAAAACCTGTGAACTGGCCATTATCGGGGAAGATGGCCAGCCGCAACCCTGCGGGAGGATCTGCAAGAATACTTATAACCTGTTGTTCCACAAATACAGAGTCCACGGCAAGCAACAAATCTGTGACACGTTAGTGGTCGGGGAAGGTGGCAAGCAGCGACAATGCAAGAAGGTCTGCAAAAATGCTCTTGCCCTGTCGGCTCACAAAAGCAAGTACCACAGAGGGCAACAAAACTGTGACGTGACCGTGGTCTGGGAGGATGGCCAGTCGCGACCATGCGGGAGAGTCTGCAAGAATGCCAGTGTCCTTTCAAGTCACAAAAGCAGATTCCACAGTGGAGAAAGAGCCTGTGACTCAGTCGTGATTGGAGAAGATGGCCAGCTGCGGCCATGCGGGATGGTCTGCAGGAGTTATGGAGCTCTGTGCGATCACAGAAGAAAAGACCACACCGGGCCAAAAACCTGTAACGTGAACCTGGTCAGAAAGGCGGGTCAGCAGCAGCCATGTGGGAAAATCTGCAAGAATGCCAGTGCTCTCTCAGTTCACAAAAGCAAATGCCACAGTAGACAACACACCTGTAACACGACAGTAGTTGGGGTGGACAGCCAGCCGCGGCCATGCGGGAAGGTCTGTAAAAGTGCTCAAGATCTCCCGAATCACAAAGGAACACATCGAAAACGCAAGCCTGTTGATGCGAACCAGGAGGGTGACCTCACTACTCCAAAAGGTAAAGCCGACAGATAACGGTCTTCAACTGAAGGTTATTGACAGAGTAACACCCTTATTTTTCTGGTCTATCCTTCCTTTCTGTAAACTAGAACGCAAGAATAGAATTATTAAACTCTCACTCCCTGCGGCACTGCAGTTGCTGCTAGCTTTGTTGACCGTCATCGACCAGGCCGAAGCGTTGACAAGCCGTTTTATTGTCGAGCTTCAACAGAGTGCAGACCTTCCAAAACAGAGCTTTTCAATAAAGCCAGTACAGCGTACATGGTCCGATAAACCGTCAGGCCCTGCCTTCAAAAACGGCTATGCAAGACCAGATTTACCCACTGATAACAAACGACAAATATCCACCAATTACGGAGTAAAAAAAACCATCATTGAGTCGATTTCCTGGCAATGGCTTTACGCCACGAATCTGCTGGTTGCCTTCGAACTGACCCTTATAACCAGAGACGCCCCCCCTCTGAGCTCTACACCCTGTTCACGCCTACCGGTAGAAGCAGCTACAGCTGTCGGGTGGTTTTTAAAAAGTTACTGGAGTCTCAATTCACTGCTGTTTAACCCGATGGAACATCAAAAGGAACAACAAGAGGCGACATCCATCCTGAAACAGGAGGATCAGCCATTTAGCAACATCGCTATGATGTTTGGTTCTGGAAATAACCAACAACCCTGTCAGCAACTGGACCAGCGATCAGAATCATTTAGCCAGCAGACCTCGGTGGCCACAGGCTATTTCAACAGCTCCCCGTATTCTCGCTCGGGGGACGGTAACGAAGATCCTCAACAACATCACCATACTATGGGTTTAAATTGCTTCGTCCAACCCTGTTATGGCGTTTGTATATTTCGACCATCTTCCGAAAGCACGGGGCCAGCTGAATGGTTGTTGAATTGTGAAGACGGGGTCGCCTTAGATGGGGTCGCCTTAGACGGGGTCGCCTTAGACGGGGTCTCCTTAGACGGGGTCTCCTTAGACGGGGTCGCCCTGGACGGGATCGCCCTGGACGAGTTCGCCTTAGACGAGTTCGCCCCGAACTCAATGTGTGCATGGACAACCGATACAAGAGCCTCTGCCGGGCAGATAACCTGCAACATGGAAGTAGTTGGGGTGGGTGGCCAGCTTCAGCAATGCGGGAGAGTCTTCAAGAGTGCTCAAGGTCTGCTGGTTCACAAGAGTAAATTACACAACGGGCAAAAAACCTGTGACCTGTCCATTAAAACCTGTGACCTGGCCATTATCGGGAAAGATGGTAAGTCGCAACCATGCGGGAAAGTCTACAAAAATGCCCTTGCCCTCTCGGTCCACAAAAGCGGATACCATACCGGGCAACAAACCTGTGACTTAACCATAGTCGGGGAAGATGGCCAGCAGCAGCCATGCGGGAAAGTCTGCAAGAATTCCCTTGCCCTGTCCGTTCACAAAAGCGGATACCATACTGGGCAACAAACCTGTGGCTTAACCATAGTCGGGGAGTATGGTCAGCAGCAGCCATGCGGGAAAGTCTGCAAGAATTCCCTTGCCCTGTCCGTTCACAAAAGCGGATACCATAGCGGGCAAAAAATCTGTGACTTTCCCCTGGTTGGGGAGGATCACCAACCGCAGCCATGCGGAACAATCTGCAAAAATGCTCATTCTCTGTGGTCTCACAAAAGAAACTTCCACACCGGGAGAAAAATCTGTGACGTCACCGTGATCGGGTTGAATGGCCAGCAGCAGCCATGCGGAAAAGTCTGCAGGACTGCTCAGGGCTTGTCGTATCACAAAAGCAAATTCCACGGCGGGCAAAAAACCTGTAACGTAAACGTGGTTGGCGAGGATCAACAATCATCGCCATGCGGAAGGATTTTCGAGAGTGCTCAAACCCTGTTAAATCACAAATACAAATTCCACAGCGACCAAAAAACCTGTAACTCGATCGTGATTGGAGAGAATGGCCTGCCGCGGCCATGCGGTGAAGTCTGCAAGGGTTCTCACGCTCTTTCGGATCACAAAAGAAGACACCACAGCGAGCAAAAAATCTGTAACTCCAACGTGATTGGGGAGGACGGCCAACCGCGGCCATGCGGAAATATCTACAAGAATGCTAAAGCCCTGTCAGCTCACAAAAGCGCATTCCACAGTGGAGAAAGAACCTGTAACTCCAACGTGATTGGGGAGGATGGCCAGCAGCGGCGATGTGGGATGGTCTGCAGGAGTTATGGAGCTCTGTCGAATCACAAAAGAAGATACCACACCGGGCCAAAAGCCTGCGACGTGAACCTGGTCGGAAAGGAGGGTCAGCGGCGGCCATGTGGGAAAATCTGCAAGAATTCCAGTGCTCTCTCCGTTCACAAAAGCAGATCCCACAGCGGGCAACAAACCTATGACGTGACCCTGGTTGGTGAGGATCAGCAACTGCGACCATGCGCAGAAGTCTTCAATTGTTCTCAAACCCTGTCAAATGACAAAAGCAAATGCCACACTGGACAACAAACCTGTAACACGACCGTAGTTGGGATGAGCGGCCAGCCGCGGCCATGCGGGAAGGTCTGTAAAAGTGCTCAAGATCTCTCGAATCACAAAGGAACACATCGAAAACGCAAGCCTGTTGATGTGAACCAGGATGGTGACCTCACTCCTCCAAAAGGTAAAGCTGACAGATAACGGTCTTCAACTGAAGGTTGTTGACAGAGTAACACCCTTATTTTTCTGGTCTATCCTTCTTTTCTGTAAGCCAGAACGCAAGGATAGAATTATTAATCTCTCGCTCTTTGCGGCACTGCTGTTGCTGCTCCCGTTGTTGCCCGTCATCGGCCACGGCGAACTGTTGACAAAGCGTTTTATTGTCGAGCTTCAACAGAGTGCAGGCCCTCCAAAACAGAGCTTTTCAATAAAGCCAGATGAGTGCACATGGTCGTATACCCTGTCAGGACGTGCCGATAAAAACGGCTATCCAAGGCCAGGTTTACCGCCCGGTAACAAACGACAAATACCCACCAATTACGGAGTAAAAAAAACCATCATTGAGTCGATTTCGTGGCAATGGCTTTACGCCACGAGTCTGCTGATTGCCTTCGAACTGACCCTTGCTACCAGAGACGCCGCCCCTCTGAGTTCCATAGCTTGTTCATGGCTACCGGTAGAAGCGGCTATAGCTATCGGTTGGTTTTTAAAAAGTTACTGGAGTACCAGTTCAATGCTGTTTAACCCGTTGGAACATCAAGAGGAACATCAAGAGGAACAACAAGAGGAACAACAAGAGGCGACCTCCATCTTGAGACAGGGGGATCAACCATTTAGCAACATCGCTATAACGTTTGGCTCTGAAAATAACCAACAATCTTGTCAGCAACAAGACCAGCCATCAGAACCATCCGGCCAGCAGACCTCGGTGGCCATAGGCTATTTCACCAGCGTCCTGTATTCTCGCTCGGGGGACGGTAACGAAGGTCCTCAACAACAGCAGCATACTTTGGGTTTAAATTGCTTTGTCCAGTCCTGTTATGGTGTTTGTAAATTCCGACTATCTTCCGAAAGCACGGGGCCAGCTGAATGGTCGCTGAATTTTGATGACGGGGTCGCCTTAGACGGGGTCGCCTCAGACAGTGTCGTCCCGAACTCAATGGTTGCAGGGGCAACCGATGCAGGGGCCTCTGCCGGGCAAGCATCCTGCAATGTGGTAGTGTTTGGGGAGACTGGGCAGCTACTGCAATGCGAGAGAATCTTCAAAACGGCTCAAGCCCTGCGTAAACACAAAAAAAGAGTCCATACCGGGCAAAAAATCTGTGACCTGGCCATGCTCAGGAAGAATGGCCAGCTGCGGCCATGCGGAAAAGTCTACAAAAATGCTGATTCTCTGTCGTCTCACAAAAGACTCTTCCACACGAGGCAACAAACCTGTGACGTGACCGTGGTCGGAGAGGATGGTCAGCAGCCATGCGGGAAAGTCTGCAAGAATTCGCTTGCCCTGTGTGTTCACAAAAGCAGATACCATACCGGGCAACAAACCTGTGACTTAACCATAGTCGGGGAGTATGGTCAGCAGCGGCCATGCGGGAAAGTCTGCAAGAACTCCCTTGCCCTGTCCAATCACAAAAGGGGATACCATAGCGGGCAAAAAATCTGTGACTTAACCATAGTCGGGGAGTATGGCAAGCCGCGGCCATGCGGGAAAGTCTGCAAGAATTCCCATGCTCTGTCCACTCACAAAAGCGGATACCATAGCGGGCAAAAAATCTGTGACTTTCCCCTGTTTGGCGAGGATCACCCACCGCGGCCATGCGGAACAGTCTGCAAAAATGCTCATTCTCTGTCGTCTCACAAAAGAAACTTCCACACCGGGAAAAAAGTCTGTGACGTCAATGTGATCGGGGGGAATGGCCAGCATCGGCCATGCGGAGTAGTCTGCAGGAGTGTTCAAAACCTGTCGGAACACAAAAACAAATTCCACGGCGGGCAAAAATCCTGTGACCTGGTCATTATCGGGGAAGATGGCCAGCCGCGGCCATGCGGGATGGTCTTGAAGAGTTATGGAACTCTGTTGGATCACAAAAGAAGCTTCCACACTGGACGACAAATCTGTGACGTGACCGTGGTTAACGGGGATCAACAACCCCGGTCATGCGCAAAGGTCTTCAATAATGCCCGAGTCCTGTCAAGTCACAAAAGCAGATACCACAGCGGGCAAAAAACCTGTGACTCGACCGTGGTTGGGGAGGATGGTCAGCCGCGGTCTTGTGGGTTGGTCTGCAAGAGCTCCGGAACTCTGTCAGATCACAAAAGAAGAGAACACACCGGACAAAAAACCTGCAACATGATTCTGGATACAGAGGATGGCCAGCTGCGGCGATGCATGATGGTCTGCCGAAATGCTCGCGCCCTGTCGAATCACAAAAGCAAACTCCACAGCGGACAAAAAACCTGTGATTTGACAGTAATCGGTAAGGATGACCAGCAGCGACCATGCGGGAAACTCTGCAAGCATGCCCAAGCCCTGGAGCTTCACAAAAAAAGTGCACACACCGAGCAAAAAACCTGCAACTCAACAATAGTAGGGAAGGATGGCCAGGCGAAGCCATGCGGCGCTGTCTTAAGGAATCTTCAATCTCTGGCATCTCACAAACGCAGATTCCACAGTGGGCAAAAAACCTGTGATGTGATCGTGGTTGGGGAGGATGGCCAGCAGCAGCCATGCGGTATCATCTGCAGGAGTTCTGGAATTTTGTCAGATCACAAGAGAAAAGACCACTCCGGACAACAGACCTGCAACATGATTCTGGTCGCGAAGGATGGCCAGCTGCAGCCATGCGGGAAGGTCTGCAATAATGCTCAAGATCTTTCGAGCCACAAAAGAATACATCGAAAACGCAAGCCAGTTGATGTGAGCCAGAATGATGACCTCATTGCTCCAAAAGGTAAAGCCAACAGGTAATGATCTTTAACTGAAGGTTCTTGACGGAGTAACACCCCTATTTTCTTGATCTATCCTTCCTTTCTGTAAACCAGATCGCAAGGATAGAATTATTAAACTCTCACTCTCTGCGGCACTGTTGCTACTACCGTTGTTATCTGTCTTCGGTCAGGCCGAACTGTTGACAGGGCATTTTATTGTCGAGCATCAAAAGAGTGCAGGTCTTCCAAACCAGAGCTTTTCAATAAAGCCATACCAGAGTAAATGGTCAGACAACCCTACAGGCTTTGCCAACAAAAACGGTTATGCAAGACCAGGTTTGCTACCCGAGAATATACGACAAACAACCAACAGTTACGAAGTAAAAACAACCAGTATTGAGTCGATTTCCTGGCGATGGCTTTACGCCACGAATCTGCTGGTTGCCTTCGAACTCATCTTTACCACCAGAGTCTCTGCTCCGAGTTCAACACCTTGTTCATGGCTACCGGTGGAAGCGGCTATAGCTTTCGGTTGGCTGTTAAAAGGCTATTGGAGCCCCGGTTTACTGCTGTTTGATCTGATGGAACATCAAGAGGCGAGATCCATCTCGAGACAGGGGGATCAACCATTTACCAACATCGTTATAATGTTTGGCTCTGACAATAACCAACAACCTTCTCAGCAACAAGACCCGACAACAGAATCTTCCGGCCAGCACGCCACGCTGGCCAAAGGCTACTCCACCAACGTCCTGTATTTTCGCTCGGTTGACGGTAACGAAGACCCTCAACAACAGCAGCATACTTTGGGTTTAAATTGTTTTGTCCAAACCTGTTGTGGCGTTTGTAAATTGCGACCCTCTTCCAAAAGCATGGACCCATTTGAACGGTCTCTGAATTGTGAAGACGGGGTCGCCTTAGACGGGGTCGCCAAGAACTCAATCGCTGCAGGGGCAACAGATACAGCAGCCCCTGCCGGGCAGACAACCTGCAACGTGATACTGGTCGGAGAAGATGGTCAGCTTCGGCAATGCAGGAGAGTCTTAAAGAGTGCCAAAGCCCTGTCGAATCACCAAAGAAGAGTCCATACCAGGCAAAACATCTGTGAAGTGACCGTATTCAGGAAGGATGGCCAGCTGCGCGCTTGTGGAAAGGTTTGCCAAAATGCTCATTCTCTGTCGTCTCACAAAAGAACCTGCCACACCGGGCAACAAACCTGTGATGTTACCGTAATCAACGAGAATGGCCAGCAGCTGTCATGCGGAAAGATCTGCAAGAGTGCTCAAGCCCTGTCAAGTCACAAAAGCAAATTCCACAACGGGCAAACAACCTGTAAAGAGAAAATTGTCAGGGAAGATGGCAGGCCGCAGCCATGCGGGAGAGTCTTCAAGAATGCTTATGCAGTGTCGCTTCACAAAAACAAAGTCCACGGCAAGCAACAAATATGTGACGCTACAGTGATTGGGAAAAATGGCCAGCTGATGCCATGCAGGGCAGTCTGTAAAAATGCTAAAGCTTTTTCGGATCACAAAAGAAGCTTGCATAGCGGGCAACAAACCTGTGATGTGACCCTGGTCGGGAAGGATGGTCAGCAGCAGCCATGCGGGAAAGTCTGCAAAAGTGCCTGTGCCCTCTCCTCTCACAAAAGCGGATACCACACTGGACAAAAAACCTGTGAATTTACCCTGATTGGCGAGGATCACAGACCGCGGCCATGCGGCAAGGTCTGCAAGAGTGCTCAAGCCCTGTTAATTCACAAAAGGAGATCGCACAGCGAGAAAAAAAGCTGTGACTGGGCCGTGGTAGGGAAGGACGCCCAGCCGCGGCCATGCGGGATGATCTGCAAGAGTTATGAAACTCTATCGGATCACAAAAGAAGCTCCCACAACCAGCAACAAGCCTGTCAAGTAACCGTGGTAGGTGAAGATCAACAACCGCGGCTGTGCGGAAAGGTCTGCAAGAATGCTCAAGCCCTGTCAACTCACAAAAGCATACTCCACAGCGGCCAAAGAACCTGTGATGCCACACTGGTTGGGGAGGATGGCCAGCTGCTGCCATGCAGGACAGTCTGCAAGAATGCTAAAGCTTTTTCGAATCACAAAAGAAGACTCCACACCGGGCAAAAGACATGTGAAGTGACCGTGGTCGAAAAGGATGGTCGGCAGCAGCCATGCGGTAAAGTCCTTAAGAGTGCCTTCGACCTCTCCGTTCACAAAAGCAGATACCACACCGGACAACGAACCTGTGACTTTACCCTGATTGATGAGGATCACCAATCGCGGCCGTGTGGAAAAGTCTGCGAGAGTGCTCAAGCCCTGTCAAGTCACAAAAGCAGATCGCACAGCGAGCAAAAAACCTGTGACTCAACCGTCGTTGGGAAGGACGGCCAGCCGCGACCATGCGGGAAGGTCTGCAAGAATTCTAAAGCACTGTCGGGTCACAAAAGATGCTACCACAGCAGGCAAAAAACCTGTGACGTGACCGTGGTTGGCGAGGATCACCAACCACGGTTGTGCGCTAAGCTCTGCAAGAATGCTCAAGCCCTGTCAACTCACAAAAGCAAACTCCACAGCGGGCAAAGAACCTGTAACTCGACCGTAGTTGGGGAGGATGGACAGCCGCGGCCATGCGGAATGGTCTGCAGGAACTCTGGAGCTCTGTCGAATCACAAAAAAAGAGACCACTCCGAACAACAAACCTGCAACGAAATCCTGATCACAGAGGATGGCCGGTCAAAGCTATGCGGGATGGTCTGCAAAAGTGCTCACGATCTCTCAAATCACAAAAGAAAACATCGAAAACGCAAGTCTGTTGATAAGGAGTAGGACGATGACCTCACTCCTCCACAAGCTAAAACGAATCAGTAATGATTTTTAACAGAGAGACTTTGACAGGGTACGCCCTTATTTTCTTGATCTATCCTTCTTTCCTGTAAACCAGATCGCAAGGATAGTATTATTAGACACTCACTTTTTGCGGCACCGCTGTTGCTGTTATCGCTGCTGCCTGTCACCAGCCAGGCAGAATCGGTGAAAAGATGTTTTATTGTCGAACTTCAACAGAGTAAAAGTCTTCCAGGCCAGAGCTTTTCTATAAAACCAGACCAAAGTACATGGTCGGATAACCCGTCAGGCTTTGCCGTCACAAACAGCTATGCAAGACCAGATTCACCGCCGTATAATATACGACACAAACACTTCAGTTACAGAATAAAAACAAGCATCATTGAGTCGACTTCCAGGCGATGGTATTACGTCACTAACCTGCTGGTTGCTTGCCAACTGATCCTGACCACCAAAGACAATCCTCTAAGCCCCATCCCTTATTCATGGCTACCGGCAGAGACAGTTGTCACTCTCGGCTGGCTTTTAAAAAGCTATTGGGGCCCTGCTTCAATGCTATTTAACCCGATGGAACATCAGGAGGAAAAACGAGAGGCGACATCCATCTTCAGACAGGGGGATCGACCATTTTCCAACATCGTTATAATGTTTGGCTCTGGAAATAACCAACAACCTTGTCAACAAAAGGACCAGCCATCAGAATCTTCCGGCCGCCCCCACCCTGTAGACAGAAGCCATTCCACCGGTGTCCCGTATTCACTCTCTGGAGAAGGTAAAGAAGGCCCTCAACAACAGCAACATACCTTGGGTTTAGATTGTTTTGTCCACCCCTGTCATGGCGTTTGTCGATTCCGACCATCATCCGATGACATAGAAGCTACTGAATGGCTGTCGACTTTCGAAAAAAGTTCGACAGGCCATTCAGGAGTTAAACCCGGGCAAAGCTCACGCCCCCGCTTTACTGAGGAACACGGCCTGTGTTGCAAAACTGATTTTGATTCTTTAACCACTACATATCTACGACAAAAATTGTCTTTCGAAACATTAAATGGTCTCTCAGCCATTCAAAGCCAGCGTGCTTCCAGCCAACCCTGTCATCCCCAGACCCATCAATCTGATGATGTGCGGATGCATGGAAATATACCTGCCACTTATGATGATTTGATAATAATCGACGGGCTTCTCAAGCTTTGCGGTCATGGTCTTCTTAAAGAAAACGAAATTTCCCTTACGCTTACTCATTTCACCCACCCATTCGGAACTTCACAAACACAACAAACAGGAAGATCACCCCAATTGGGTCAAAGCTCACCTTATCTTTCCCTGACAGGCTCCAGGCATGCCATTGACCACAGCGGGAAACTAGATTGTGACACGACCTTGGCCGTTAGTAATGGCCAACAGATACCGTGCAGGTCGGTCTGCAAGAATGCTCATGCTCTTTCGGTTCACAAAAAAAGATACCACAGTGGGCAAAAAGCCTGTGAAATGACAATGGTCGGGGAAAATGGTCAGGAGCAACCATGTGGAAAGCTCTGCAAGAATCTTCAAAGTCTGTCGGATCACAAACAAAGATATCACACCGGACAACAAATCTGTGACGTGATAATGGTCGGGAAAGATGGCCAGCTGAAACGATGCGGGAAGGTCTGCAAAAGTCTAAAAGCACGGTTGGATCACAAAAGAAGCTTACACACCGGGCAACAGACCTGTGAGCTAACCATGGTCGGAGAGGATAACCAACTGCAGCGATGCGGAAAGGTCTGTACGAGTGCTCAAGCCCTGTCAACTCACAGATACAGATACCACGCCGGGCCAAAAGCCTGTGACGAGACCGTGGTTGGGGAGGATGGTCAGCAGCAGCCATGCGGGAAAATCTACAAAAATGCCAGTATCCTCTCCATGCACAAAAGCAAATACCACACCGGGCAAAAAACCTGTGACATGACTGTGTTTGGTCAGGATGACCAAGCGCGCCCATGCGGAAAAGTCTGCAAGAATGCTCAAGCCCTGTCAACTCACAAAAGCAGATTCCACAGCGGACAAAAAACCTGTAACTCGACCGTGGATGGGGAGGACGGGCAGCCGCAACCATGTGGAAGGGCCTGCAAAAGTGCTCAAGACCTCTCGAATCACAAAAGAGCACATCGAAAACGCAAGCCTGTTGATGTGAACCGGGATGATGACCTCAGTGCTCCAAGAGGTAAAACCAACAGGTAACGACCTTTAACAGAAGTTTTTGACAAAGAAACACCTTTATTTTTTTGATCTATCCTTCCTCTCTGTATACCAGAACGCAGGGATAGAATTATTAAACACCCACTCTATGCGGCACCACTATTGCTGCTAATGTTGCTGTCTGTCATCGGCCGGGCGGAACTATTGACAAGGCGTTTTATCCTGGAGCTTCAACAGGATTCCGGTTCTCAAAATGAGAGTTTTTCTATAAATCCAAACGGGATTACATCGTCCTTTAACACATCAGCCATTTCCGACAGCAACGGCTATTCAGGATCAAATTTTCCACCATATTACAAACGACAAAGACCTTACGGTTACAGGTTAAAAACAAAACCCATTGAGTCGATTTCCTGGCAATGGCTTTACGCCACTGACCTGCTGGTTGCTTACGAACTGACCCTGACCACCAGAGGCACACAGCCCGGCCCCATCCCTTATTCATGGCTACTGATAGAAACGGTTCTTGCTGTCGGCTGGCTTTTAAAAAGTTATTGGAACCCCCATTCACCTCTGTTTAAAGCAATTGAACTACAGTCGTCATCTATATTGACACAGGGGGGGGACATATATGCGATCAACACGATGGTGCCTGGCTCTGGACAGGAGCAACAACAAGTCCAGCTATCACAATTAGCTGACCAACAGAACAAACAGCCAACCCGCCAAACTGCAAGCGCTTTCACCCACGCCCTTTATTCCTGCTCTGGCGACGGTAATGGAGACTCTCAAAAACACTCACATACTCTGGGTTTAGATTGTTTCGTCCATCCCTGTCATGGCGTTTGCAGGTTCCGAACTTCATCCGATCGTACACATTCAATGACTGTAGGGATTGCATGTCCTGACCCTGTCGGGTCACTCAGTGATGAAACACCAATATCCGGGAATCTGCCTGCCAGCGCTGATGACCTGATTATAGTCCAGGGATTACTCAGTCTAACTAAATATAAACCTCACGAAGAAACCGAAATTTCCTGTACGCCCGTCCATTTCACATCCCCAATGGGGACTTCAGCAACACGACAAACAACAGGATCACCCCAATGGGGCCAAAGCCCAGCTCGTCTTTCCCGGACAGGCACCAGACAAGCCACTGATCACAGCGGGAATCGAACCTGTTACGAGATCCTGTACGGAAAGAATGGTCAGCAGCGACCATGCGGAAAAATCTGCAAAAATACTTCGGCCCTGAAGGTTCACAAAAGCAGATACCATACCGGGCAAAGAACCTGTTACACGGCTGTGGTCCCAGAGAATGGTGAGAAGCGGCCATGCGGAAGGGTCTGCAACAATGCTCAAGCCCTGTCGGAGCATAAAAAAAGAGACCACACCGGGCAACAAATCTGTGACGTGACAGTGGTCAAAAAGGATGGCAAGCAGCGACCATGCGGAAAGGTTTACAAGAATGCTCCTACCTTGTCGATGCACAAAAGCAGATACCATACCGGACAAAGAACCTGTCAGGTGACAATAGTCATGGAGGATGGCCAGCAGCGGTCATGCGCAAAGGTCTGCAAAAATCTTCAAGCCCTGTCGGATCACAAAAACAGAGACCATACCGGGCAACAAATCTGTGACGCAAGAGTGGTCGAAAAGGATGGCCAGCAGCGACCATGTGGGAAGATCTGCCAGAGTGCCCGCACCCTTCTGGATCACAAAAGAAACACCCACAGCGGGCCACAAACCTGCGACTTAACAGTGCTAGGAAAGGATGGCCCGCCGCGGCAATGCGGAAAAATCTGCAAGAGTTCTCTAGCCCTGTCAAATCACAAAAGAAGAGACCACACCGGGCAGCAAACCTGCAACGAGACCCTGGTCACAGAGGATGGCCAGACAAAGCTATGCGGGATGGTCTGCAAAAACGCTCATGATCTCTCGTGTCACAAAAGAACACATCGAAAACACAACACTGTTGGTGGAAACCAGGATGTTGACCTCATTGCACCAAAAGGAAGAGCCAACAGGTAAAGATCTCTAGCAGAAGGTTATTGACAAAAAACAACTTTATTTTCTTGATCTATCCTTCCTCTCTTTATAGCAGAAGGCAAGGATAGAATTATTAAACACTCACTCTTTGCGACACCACTGTTGCCGCTACTGTTGTTATCTGTCATCACTCAGGCCGAACCGTTAACAAGGCGTTTTATCGTCGAGCTTCAACAGGACCCTGATTCTCCAAACCAGAGTTTTTTTATAAACTCAGACCCGCTTATACTGTCGGGCAAACCGTCAGTCATCACTAACACCAACAGCTATTCAGGATCAGATTTTCCACTTTATGATACACGACAAAGACTTGACAGTAACAGGGTAAAAAGAACCCTTATCGAATCGATTTCCTGGCAATGGCTTTACGCCACTAACCTGCTGGTTACTTACGAACTGACTTTGACCACCAGAGGTACACCACTGAGCCCAACCCCTTATTCATGGCTACTGATAGAAACGGCTGTCGCTGTCGGCAGGCTTTTACAAAGTTATTGGAACCCCGACTCATTGCTGTTTAAACCAATTGGTATACATATGTTGTCTACATTAGCACTGGAAGATCACAGGTTTGTGATCACCACCATGGTGCCTGGCTCTGAACAACAACAGCAACAACAAGGCCAGCTATCAGAATCATCTGGCAAACAGGCCCCGCAAGCCAGCAGCCACCCTGCAGGCGCTTTCACCAGCCCACGGTATTCTAGCTCTACCGACGGTAACGGAGACTCTCAACAACAGTCACATACTTTGGGTTTAAATTGTTTCGTCCATCCTTGTCATGGCGTTTGCAAGTTCCGATCATTGTCCGATCATACCTATTCAACGAGTGCGTGGACTCCCTACGCTGAACCTATCTGTCCACCCGTTGATAAAGCAACAATACCCGTGAATTTGCCTGCCAGCGCTGATGACTGGATTATAATCCAGGGGCTTCTCATTCTGGGTAAGTATGGAACTGACAATGAAACCGAAATTTCCTGTACGCCTGCTCATTTTACCCCCTTGATGGTGACTTCAGAAACACAACAAACCACTACAGAACCAACCCAATGGGGTGAAAGTTCACCTCGTCTTTCCCGGTCAGTCACCGGGCAGGGCACTGAACACAGCGGGAAACTAATCTGTGATGTGACGCTGTTCGAGAAAAATAGTCAGCAGCGACCATGTGGAAAGGTCTGCAAGAATACTCGTGCCCTGTCAGCTCACAAAATCAACTACCACAGCGGGCAAAGAACCTGTGACGCGACGGTGCTCGGCGAGGATGGTAAGGAGCAGTCATGCGGAAAGCTCTGCAAGAATACTCAATTACTGTCGTATCACAAAAAAAGAGACCACACCGGGCAACAAATCTGCAAAGCAATAGTGGTCGGAAAGCATGGCCAGCAGCGACAATGCGAAAAGGTCTGCAACAATGCTGCCTCCTTGGCGAATCACAAAAAAAACTTCCACAGTGGACAAAAGACCTGTAAGACGACAGTGGTCAGTGAAGATGGCCAGCCGCGGCTATGTGGAATCGTCTTCGGCACTACTCAAGCCCTTTTCTACCACAAAAGCAGAGATCACACCGGGCAACAAATCTGCGACGTAATAATGATCGGGAAGGATGGCCAGCAGCTACCATGCGGAATAGTCTGCAATAATGCTAAAGCCCTGTCAGATCACAAATCCAACTTCCACACCGGGCAACGAACCTGTGACCTGACCCTGATCGGGGAGGATGGTCAGCAATGGCCATGCGGAAAGGTCTGCAAAAGTAATAAAGAGCTTTTGTATCACAAAAGAAGACACCACACCGGGCAAAAAACCTGTGACCTGACTGTGGTCGGCGAGCACCATCAGCTGGAGCCATGTGGAAAGGTCTGCAACAATGCTCAAGCCCTGTTAATGCATAAAAGCAGATTCCACAAAAGGCAAAGGACCTGTCAGGTGACAATAGTCGGGGAGGATAGCCAGCCGCAGCCATGCGGGAAGCTCTGCAAGAGTATAGAAGCACTGTTGGATCACATAAGAAGAGACCACACCGGGAAACAAACCTGCAACGTGGTCCTGATTCCAGAGGATGGCCAGCCGCGGCAATGCGGGAAGGTCTGCATAAGTGCTAAAGCTCTCTCGAATCACAAAAGAATACATCGAAAACGCAAGCCTGTTGGTGGAAACCAGGATGTTGACCCCAGTGCTCCAAAAGGAAGAGCCAACAGGTAAAGATCTTTAGCAGAAGGTTTTTGACAAAGAAACAACTTTATTTTCTTGATCTATCCTTCCTCTCTTTATACCAGAAGGCAGGGATAGAATTATTAAACACTCACTCTTTGCGGCACCACTGTTGCCGCTACTGTTGTTATCTGTCATCACTCAGGCCGAACCGTTAACAGGGCGTTTTATCGTCGAGCTTCAACAGGATCCTGGCTCTCCAAACCAGAGTTTTCTTATAAACTCAGACCCGCTTATATTGTCGGGCAAACCGTCAGTCATTAGCAACACCAAAAGCTATTCAGGATCAGATTTTCCACTTTATGACAAACGACAAAGACCTGACAATAACAGAGTAAAAACAACCTTCATCAAGTCGATTTCCTGGCAATGGCTATACGCCACTAGCCTGCTGGTTACTTACGAACTGTCTTTGACCACCAGAGGTACAGAACTGAGACCAACTCCTTATTCATGGCTACTGATAGAAACGGCCGTCGCTTTCGGCAGGCTTTTACAAAGTTATTGGAACCCCGATTCATTGCTATTTAAACCAATTGGTATATATATGTCGTTTATATTAGCACTGGAAGATCACAGGCTTGTGATCACCACTATGGTGCCCGGCTCTGAACAACAGCAAGGCCAGCTATCAGAATCATCTGGCAAACAGGCCCCGCAAGCCAGTAGCCAACCTGCAAGCACTTTCACCAGCCCCCTGTATTCTGGCTCTGCCGACGGGAACGGAGACTCTCAACAAAAGTCACATACCTTGGGTTTAAATTGTTTCGTCCATCCTTGTCATGGCGTTTGCAAGTTCCGATCATTATCCGACCATACCTATTCAATGAGTGCATGGACTGCTCATGCTGACCCTATCAGGCCACCCGGTGATAAAGCAACAATACCCGGGAATTTGCCTGCCAGCGCTAATGACAGGATTATAATCCAGGGGCTTCTCATTATGGGTAAGTATGGAACTGACAATGAAACCGAAATTTCCTATACGCCTGCTCATTTTATCCCCTTAATGTTGACTTCAGAAACACAACAAACCACCGTAGAATCAACCCAATGGGGTCAAAGTTCACCTCGTCTTTACCGATCAGTCACCGGGCAGGCCACTGAACACAGCGGGAAACAAATCTGTGACATGCCCCTGTTCGGTAAGAATACTCAGCAGCGACCATGCGGAAAGGTCTGCAACAATGCTCATGACCTGTCAAGTCACAAAAACAGATACCACAGCGGGCATAGAACCTGTGGCGTGACTGTGGTCGGGGAGGATGGTAAGGAGCGGTCATGCGGAAAGGTCTGCAACAATGCTGATGCCCTGACGAAGCACAAACGAAAAGAGCACACCGGGCAACAAATCTGTGACACAACAGTGGTCAGGAAGGATGGTCGGCAGCGACCTTGCGGGAAGGCTTGCAAGAACGTCGTAGCTCTGTCGGAACACAAAAGAAACATCCACAGCGGGCAAAAAATCTGTGACCTGACAGTAGCCGGTGAAGATAGCCAGCTGCAGCTATGCGGATTGGTCTGCAACAATACTCAAGCCTTGTATTATCACAAAGTCAGAGACCACCACGGTCAACAAACCTGTGACGTAACCGTAATCGGGGTGGATGGCCAGCAACGGTTATGCGGCAAGGTCTGTTCGAATCATCAATCCCTGTCGGTTCACAAAAGCTCAATACACAGCGGAGAAAAAATCTGTGTCCTGACAAAGCTCGGAGAAGATGGCAAGCAAAGGCAATGCGGGAAAATCTGTAAAAATGCACAAACACTGTCGTATCACAAAAGAAAAGACCACACCGGGCAACGAACCTGTGAACTGACCGTTGTCGGAGAGGATGGCCAGCAACGGCCATGCGGGACGACCTGTAAAAATGCCCTAGCCGTGTATTCTCACAAAAGAAAAGACCACACCTGGCAACAAACCTGCAACGTAATCCTGGTCACGGAGGATGGTCTGCCACGGCCATGCGGGACGACCTGTAAAAATGCCCTGGCCCTGTCAAATCACAAAAGAAGAGACCACACCGGGCAACAAACCTGCAACGTGAACCTGGTCGCAGAGGATGGCCCGCCAAAGCTATGCGGGATGGTCTGCAAAAACGCTCATGATCTCTCGAGTCACAAAAGAATACATCGAAAACGCAAGCCTGATGATGTGAACCAGGATGATGAACTCAGTGCTCCAAGAGATAAAACCAACAGGTAATGATCACCAACAGAATTTTTTTTACAGAGAAACATCTTTATTTTCTTGATCTATTCTTCCTTTCTGTAAAACAGAACACAAGGATAGAATTATTAAACACTCACTCCTTGCGGCACTGCTGCTATCCTTGTTGTCTGTCAACGGTCAGGCCGAACCGTTGACAGAGCGTTTTGTTGTCGAGCTTCAACAGGATTCCGGTTCTTTAAGCCGGTTTTTTCCTATAAAACCAGATTTATGTATACTGTCGTGTAGTCCGCCAGTCATTTTCAGCACTGAAGGCTATTCAGGATCAGATTTGCCAACTTATGACAAAAGACAAAGATCTGGCATTTACGGGATAAAAACAACCCTCATTGGGTCGATTTCCTGGCAATGGCTCTTCGCCACAAACCTGCTGGTTGCTTACGAGCTGACCCTGACCACCAAAGACACCCCTCTTAGCCCCAACCGCTATTCATGGCTACCGTTAGAGACGTTTATCGCTGTCGGCTGGCTTTTAAAGAGTTATTGGAACCCGGATTCACCGCTGTTTAAACCAATTAAAAATCAGTCGACGTCTATGTTGACACAAGAGGGTTACACGTTTGCGATTACCACTATTATGTCTGGCTCCGAAAAAGAGCGAAAACAAGGCCAGGCATCAGAATCATCTGGCCAAGTCCCAAAAGTCGCCAGCCAAACTACAAGCGCCTTCACCACCCCCCCGTATTCTGGTTCCGGTGAAGGTAACGGAGATTCTCAACAATACTCACATACTTTGGGTTTAAATTGTTTTTTCTACCCCTGTCGTGGTGTTTGCAGGTTCAGCAGATCATCCGATAATACACATTCATTGATTGCAGGGACTGCATATGCTTGCCCTATCGAGCCACTCAATGATGAAGCACCAATGACCGGGAATTTGCCAGCCAGCTCTAATGATTTGGTTATAATCCAGGGGTTACTAAGTTTACAAAAGGATAAATCTCATGAAGAAACCCAAGTTTCCTCTATGTCTGCTCATTCCACATCCCCAATGGGGTCTTCAGAAACACAACAGGCAACAGGATCATTCCAATGGACTCAAAGGTCACCTCATCTTTACAGGACAGACATCAGGCAAACCACAGGCCATATTGAGAAACGAATCTGTGAGGTGCCCCTGAGCGGGGGGAATGGCCAGCAGCAACCATGCGGGATGGTCTGCCAGAATGCTCCTGCCCTGTCGGTTCACAAAAGCAGATACCACTCCGGGCAAAGAATCTGTGACGTGATCCTGGTCGAGGAGAATGGTCTGCAGCGAACATGCGGGAGGACCTGCAGGAATACTCTTGCTCTGTCGGTTCATAAAAGCAGATACCACTCCGGGCAAAGAATCTGTGATGCAATAGTGGTCCGGGAGGATGCTGAGGAGGGACAATGCGGAAAGGTCTGCTACAACGCTCAAGTCTTGTCGGATCACAAAAAAAGAGACCACACCGGCCAACAAATCTGTGACACGACAGTGGTTGGGGAAAATGGCCAGCTGCGACAATGCGGAAAAGCCTGCAAGAATATAAAAGCCATGTGGAGTCACAAAAACAGCGCTCACACCGGGCAACAAATCTGTAAAGTGACTGTGGTCGGAGAGGATGGCCAGCAGTGGTCATGCGGTAAGGTCTGCAAGAGCTCTAAAGCCCTGTCGGATCACAAAACCAAGTACCACGGGCAAAAAACCTGTGATGTGGCCATAGTCAGGGAGCGGGGTCGGCAACGGCCGTGTGGGACGGTATGCAAGAATGCTCAAGTCCTGTCACATCACAAAAGAATGGAACACACGGGGCAATCAACCTGCGTGGTGATCACGGTTGGTGAAAACGGCCAACTGCAACCATGCAAGGCCACCTTTGAAAATAAACAAGGCCTCCTGGATCACAAAAGAAAATATCACAATGGGCAGCAAATCTGTGACGTAAGCTTTGTCAAAGAGGATGGTCAGCCGCACCCATGTGGAAAGGTCTTTAAGACTACTCAAGCCCTGTCTGGCCACAAGAGAGTACACCGAAAACGCAAGCCTGCTGATGTGGAGCAGGCTGATAACCTCTACCTTCCAAAGAAAGGTAAAGCGAATAATTAATGATCAGTAGCAGAAGGTTTTTGACAAAAAAACGCTTATTTTCTTGACCTAACTTTCCTCTCTGTACACAAGAGCACAGGGATAGAATTATTAAACGATCACTCTTTAAGATACCGCTATTGTTGCTAATGACGTTGTTTGTTGTCTGTTGGGCCAAAACGTTGGCAACACAATTTATTGTCGAGCTTGAACAGAATGCAGTTATTTCGAACCAGAGTTTTTCCACAGAGCCAGACCGGCCTGCACTGACGGCCAACTCGTCAGACAATGTCGGCATAAACTGCTTTGCAGGACCAGATTTAGCGCTGCATTATAAGCAACAAATATTTATCTGTTACAGTGCAATCAGAACTCTCTTTGAGTCAATTTCCTGGCAGTTGCTTTACACCACAAATTGCCTGGTTGCTTTCAAACTGACCCTGACCACCAGAGACCTGCCACTGAGCTCAAACCCTTATTCATGGCTACCGGTAGGAGAGGCGATAGCCGTCGGTTGGTTTTTAAAAAACTATTGGAACCCCGATTCATCGCTGCTTAACCCGATTGAGCGACACGAGGCGACAGCTATGTTGACACTGGGGAATCATCCATTGGCCACTATCACTAAGATGTTTAGCTCTGGAAATAACCAACAAACCTGTCAGCAACAAGACCAGACATCAGAATTATCCGGCCAGCATACCTCTCCGGCCACACGCTATTTCATTAGCGTTCTGTATTCTCGCTCGGGCGACGGTAACGAAGGCCGTCAACAACAGCAACATACTTTGGGATTAAATTGTTTTGTCTCCCCCTGCCATGGCGTTTGTAAATTCCGATCAGCATCCGTCAGTACAGGGCAAGGTGAATGGCCACTGAATTCGGTAAAAGGCTCCACAGGCCTCACAGCCGCGACATCCGAACAAAACTCACACCTTCAGGCCAATAAACACTGTCTTTGTTGCATAATCCAGATCAGTCCTGTAGGTGCTCTACATCCCCAACAAAATTCAAGCATCAGAACACTGGATGAGATCTTTGACATTGAACTCGAATTCAATCCTGCCCAACTCTGTCAGCCACCAGCACACTGGCGACAGGCCCATGGCATTGATGTAGACTCAATGACCGCAGCGGCAAACTCTACAACTGCCGGACAAAAGAACTGTGACAAGACCCTTATCGGGAAGGGTGGCCAGACGCGATCATGCCCAAAAGTCTGCATGAATGCCAAAGCCATTTGGGAACACAAAAGAAGATTCCACACCGATCAACAAATCTGTTACTCACCAGTAGTTGGAGAGGATGGTAAACAGCGGCAATGCAGAAAGATTTGCAACAATGCCAAAGCCCTGTCGAGTCACAGAGCAAGACACCACGGCAAGCAAAAAACCTGTGACCTAACCATGATCACAAAGGATGGCCTGCAAAGGCCTTGCGGGAAGGTCTGCAAGAATAGTAAAGTCCTGCTGGATCACAAAAGAAGTACCCACACCGGGCAACAAACCTGCTATACGATCGTGGTCAGGGAGGATGGCCAGCAGCGACCATGTGGGAAGGTCTGCAATAATACTCTGGCCCTGTTGAATCATCAAAGAGCACATCGAAAACGCAAGCCCGCTGATGCGAACCCGCACGATGACCCCAGTCCTCGAAAAGTTAAAGCCAATAAGTAAGTACTCAACCATACGAAATCATATTTTCTGACTCATTGTTCAGTCACTCGCGGCAACTGCTCCTGCGTTGCTCTAGCTCCTGCATCCATGCAGTCGTGCGGCAACTGCTCCTGCGTTGCTCTAGCTCCTGCATCCATGCAGTCGTGCGGCAACTGCTCCTGCGTTGCTCTAGCTCCTGCATCCATGCAGTCGTACTGCGTTGCAACTCTGGTCACATAGTTAGCTATGCTCCCACCGTTGCGCTTTGCAGAACACCTGACCAATAAGCCAGAAATATTCGATTCCGTACGGCTGAGTACACAACGATCTTTAAGGGAAGGTTTTTGACAGAAAACACGCTAATTTTTTCTTGATCTATCCTTCCTCTCTATAAACCAGAACGCAGGGATAGAATTGTTAAACACTCACTCCTTGCAGCACCGCTGTTGCTGCTGATGTCATTGCCTGTTTTCTGTCAGGTCGAATCGTTGACAAGACATTTTATTGTCGAGCTTCAACAGGATACAGGTTTTCCAAACCGGATCTTTTGTATAAAGCCAGACCGGCGTACATTATCGTTTGGCCCGTCTGGTATTGCCGAAACAAAAAACTATGCAGAATCAGATTTACCTGTTAACTACAAACGGCAAAGACCTCACAGTTACAAGGTAAAAACAACCATCATTTATTCTGTTTCCTGGCAGTTGTTTTATGCCACCAATCTGCTGGTTGCCTTTGAGCTGATCCTGAGCGCCAGAGACACCCCTCTGAGCCCCCCTTATTCATCGCTACCGATAGAAACGATTGTCGCTGTCGCCTGGTTTTTAAAAAGCCAATGGAACCCCAATTCGCCGCTGTTTAAGCCAATTGAACTACAGTTGAAATCTATATTGACACGCAGGGATCACCTGTATGCAACCATCACTACAATGTTTGGCTCTGGACAAAACCCACCACAATCCCAACCATCTGCATCAAGCAGTCAGCAAGCCCCACCAGCCAACAGCCAACCTGAAAGCCCTTTCAAAAATCCACCGTATTTTCGCTCTGACGACGGTAACGGAGACCCTCAACAACATTCACATACTATGGCTTTAAATTGTTTCGTACACCCCTGCCATGGCGTTTGCAGGTTCCGAATATCATCTGATAATACGCACTCAATGAGTGCAGATACAGCAACTACAGCCCCTGTCCGTCCACTCAATGTTGATCAGCAAATGTTCGGAAATCTGCCTTTCAACGCTAACGATTGGGCCATAGTCAGAGGGTTACTGAGTTTAAAAAGTCACACACTTATCAAAAAAAACGGAATTTCCTCTACGCCCACCCATTTCACACCCCCAATAGAGACTCCGGAAACGCTACAAACAACAACAGAATCACAACCGGCTCAAGACCCACCTCGTCTTTCCCATACAGGCACAGAAAAAGCCACAGATCACACCAGACAACGAACCTGTGACGATACAATGAACGTGAAGGATGCCCGGCAGCGACCGTACAGAAAAATCTGCAAAAATACTAAAGCCCCGCCCAATCAAAAAAGGAGAAATTACAGCAGGCAACGAATCTGTGCCGCGACAGAGCTCGGTGACGATGGTCAGCAGCGTCTATGCGGAAAAGTCTGCAACAATCCCCAGGCCATGTTTGAGCACAAACAAAGAGCACACACCGGGCAACAAAGCTGTGTTGAGACGACAGTCAGGGAGGATGGGCAACGGCGCCCGTGCGGGGCGATCTGCAAGAATGCTCAGGCTCTGAAATCTCACAAAAGCAGATATCACAGTGGGAAAAAAACCTGCTTTGAACCCGTGATCAGGGAGGATGGCCAGTTGCGTCCATGCGGAAAGATCTGCATGCATGCTCGAAGCCTGATGAGTCACAAAAAAAGAGACCACACCGGACAACAAACCTGTGACGAGACTATGGTCGAGGAGGATGGCCAGCTGCGGCTATGCGGAATGGTCCAAGACAATGCTCAAGCCCTGTCGGATCACAAAAGAAAAAACCACACCGGACAACAAACCTGTGTCGTGACCATGGTCAGGGAAGATGGCAAGCTGCATTTATGCGGGAAGGTCTGTCAAAATATTCGGGCCCTGTCAGCTCACAAATGCAGAGTGCACAGTGGGCAACAAACCTGCGTCCTGACAGTGCCCGGGGATGATGGCCAGCCGCGCCCATGCGGGAAGATCTGCAATAATGCTCAGAGCCTGTCGAATCACAAAAGAAGAGTCCACAGTGGTCGAAAAACCTGTGACGTGATCGTGGTCGGGAAGGATGGCCAGCAATGGCCATGCGGGAAGGTCTTAAAGAATATTCAAACCTTGCTGAATCACAAAAGAAAACATCTAAAACGCAAGTCTGATGATAAGAACCAAGACGATGACCTCTGTTTTCTTAAGGGTAAAACGAATAAGTAATGATCCTTAACAGAATGTTTTTGACAGAAAAGCACCCTTATTTTCACGATCTATCATTCCCCTCTGTATATCAGAATGCAAGGACATAATTATTAAACTCTCACTCTTTGCGGCACTGGTAATACCGCTAATCTTGTCTTCTTTCGCCTGTCAGGCCGAACCATGGGCAGGAAGTTATATTGTCGAGTTTGAGCAGGATGCAATTTCCCCAAACTGGAGCTTTTCTATAAAAAGTGAACTGCTAACATTGCCGGACAACCCGTCATATATTTCTGATACAAACGGCCATACAGGACCCGATTCGCCGCCTGATGACAGACGACAAGTATCAGGCAGTTACGAGGTAAAAACGACCATCATTGAGTCAATTTCGTGGCAGTATCTTTACGCTTCTCATCTAATGGTTGCTTACGTACTGATCCTGACCACCACCCCTTTAAGCTCCAACCTGTATTCATGGCTACCTATAGGAGTAGCTGTCGCTGTCAGCTGGCTTTTAAAAAACTATTGGAGCCCCCATCCACAGCTGTTTAACCCGTTTGAACAACAAGCGGCAGTTATCTTGACACAGGGCGACTACCCGTTTGCGAATATCACTATTATGTTTGGCTCTGGACATAACCCGCCACAATACCAGCCGTCAGAACCATCTGGTCAGCGAACTCCACAAACCTCCACCCAACCCACAGGCAATTTAGCTGAACCCCTGCATTCTGGTTCTTTTGAAGGTAACGGAGGCCCTCATCAATACCATCATACTCTGAGTTTGAATTGTTTTGTCTATCCCTGTCATGGTGTTTGTGAATTTCGACCATCATCAGATAACCTGAGGCCAGCTGAATGGTGGCTCAACTCCGAAGAAAGTCTGACAAGATACGAAAGAGCAACACCCGGACAAAGCGCATGCTCCCATCTGGTTGATGGATACTGCTTTATTTGCAGAAGTCAATTGGCTCCTTTAGATACTACAAATCCACTACAAAGTTCGCTATTCATAACATTGAATGATTCCCCTGCTATTGAACCTCAATACGACTATGGTCAACTGGTTAAGCCACATACAAATCAGTCACAGGTGCATGGCGTTGATAGCCCCCATGCCAATGGCTACAACTTTATAGACTGGGTTACCTCAGACTCAGTAGGTATTGTGAGAACCAATATAACAACCCCTGACAGGCAACTAATCTGTGACGTAACCATAATTGGGAAGGATGGCCAGCCGGTGGCATGTGGAGTCACCTTCAAGAATAATAAGGCAATGTCAGTTCACAAAAGCAAATACCACTCCGGGCAAAAAACCTGTGACGAGACCGTGGTTGGGGAGGATGGCCGTCGGCGGCCATGCGGGAGGCTCTGCAAGCATGCCGAAGACCTCTCGGATCACAAAAGAAGAGAGCACACCTTGCAACAAACCTGTTATGTGACCGTGATCGGTGTGGATGGTCTGCCGCGGACATGCGGTGCCATTTGCAAGAATGCCAAGTCTATGTCAGATCACAAAAGCAAAAACCATTCAGGGCAAAAAGCCTGTGAGGTGATAGTGTTCGGGGACGACAGCCAGCAGCGGCCATGCGGGCTGGTCTTCAAATGTTTGAGCGCCCTGTCAGATCACAAAAGAAAAGAGCACAGCGGTGAAAAAATCTGTGATCTGACTCTGATCAGTGAGGATGGCCAACCGCGGCCATGCGCGACCCACTGCAAGAATGCCAAAGCCTTATCGGATCACAAAACCAGATTCCATAGCACTCAGCACAACTGTGACTTTACAGTGGCCGACAAAGACGGCCAGCAGCGACCATGCGGAAAGTTCTTCAACAATAATAAAGCTCTGAAGGGTCACAAGAGAAACGTTCACAGCAATCAACAAACCTGTAACGAGAACGTGATCGGGGAGGATGGCCAGCCGCGGCCGTGCGGAATGCTCTGCAGGAATATTCTTGGCCTGAAATACCACAAAAAAAGAGACCACAGCGGGCAACAAATTTGTGACGTCACCCTGGTCACAGAGGATGGCCAGCAGCGGCCATGTGGATTAGTCTGTAAGAATACTCAAGCCCTTCAATATCACAAACACAGAGACCACACAGGGCAACAAACCTGCGATGCAATAGTGTTCGCAGAAGATGGTCAGAAACGGCCATGTGGAAAGGTCTGCAAGAACGCTCAAGCCCTGCGGAATCACAATAGAAGCGCCCACACCAAACCTAAAGTCTGTGTCTATGAAGTCGTTGGCGAGGAAGGTCAGCGTCGATCTTGCGGGATAGTCTGCAAGAGTGCTATAGACCTTGTAAATCACAAAAGAGTAGCCCACAGCCTGCAAATGACCTGTGACGTAAATTTAGTTGGCAAGGATGGCCAGCAGCGGCCATGCGGAAAGACCTACAAGAATATTCAAAACCTTTCAGTGCACAAAAGCAGATACCACGGCACGCAAAAAATCTGTTACTCGACAGTGGTCGGAGAGGATGGCCTGCCGCGACCATGCGAAAAGACATTAAAAAATTCTAAAGACCTGTCGAATCACAGAATGAAAGAACATTCCGGAGAACAAACCTGTGGAATAACAGTACACGGGGAGGATGGTCAGCCGAGGCCATGCGGGAAGGTCTGTAAGAATGCTATGGCCCTGTCTTATCACAAAAAAGTACATCGAAAACGCAAGCCTGATGATGGGAACAAGTAAATATCTCCACCTGATCCCAACACCATCATTCTTTTGACCTACTTTCCTATCTGTATACGAGAAAGTAAGGATAGAATGATTAAACACTCTCTCTATCTGGCACTGCTGTTGCTTTCGTTGTCTGTCGTCTGTCAGGGCAAACCGTTGACAAGACGTTTTATAGTTGAGCTTCAACAAAGCACAGGTTATCCAAACCAGAACTTTTCTATGAGGCGAGACCTGAATACATCGTCGGGCAACCCGTCAGACAATATCCGTATAAAGGGCAACGCAGGATCCGGTCCGCCACCTGATAAAAAAAGACAGAGAGCGTGTGATTACGAAGTGAAAAAAACCATTATTGAGTCGATTTCGTGGCAATTTCGCTATGCCACGAATCTGCTGATTGCATACGAACTGATCCTGACCACCAAGTACTCTCCCGCATGCACCATGCCTCATTTGTGGCTATCTCTGGACGCCATTGTGGCTGTCAATTGGCTTTTGAAAAGCTGTTGGAGCCCCGATTCACCGCTGTTTAATCCGATTGAACAACAAGCGACATCTATGTTGGCACAGGGGAGTCAACCGTTTGCGACCATGAACATGATGTTTGGCACTGAGCATCACCAACAACCCTACCAGTCATCAAAATCATCCGAGCAGCACACCCCGGAAGCCACCAGGCACCCTAAAGGCACTGTCATTAGCCCTCTGCAACCTGGCTCCGGCGGCGGTGACGAAGGCCCTCAACAATATTTTCACTCTTTAGGTTTAAATTGTTTTGTCTATCCCTGTAAAGGAATTTGTCAATTCCGACTGTCATTCAATAATACCGGGACCGCTGAGTTACACTGTGAGCGGCCCTTCATGCCAATACAGATTCCAGAGACAATAACAGGAATACAAATCTCTCAAACAGAAGCATCACCCGAACAAGGCTTATGCCCGCATTTGGCTCAAGGATACTGTTTTAATTGCATGATTGAGTCTGATTCTTCAGAAGCTTTACTTTGCGAACAAAACCAGCTTACAAAAATATTGAATAATTTCCCTGATGATATTCAGCTCCTGTGCGATTCTAGTCAACTATTTCAGCCATATGATATCGATGGCAGCCCTCTGGAAGGATTGGCCATAGACTCAATAAGTACTGAGGCAGCCTGTGCAAATGATCCTGCCGGGCGACCAACCTGCAACCTGACAGTGGTTGGGGTGGATGGCCAGCTGCGACCATGTGGAAGAGTTTACAATAAAGTTGCATCCCTGACGTATCACAAAAGAAAAGCCCACACCGCGAAAAAAACCTGTGACGTGAACGTCGTCGGGAAGGATGGCCAGTCACGGCCATGCGGGATAATCTGTAAGAATGCTTCATCTCTCTCGGCTCACAAAAGCAGGATCCACAGCGGACAAAAAACCTGTGATGCGACCGTGGTCGGTGAGAATGGCCAACCGAGGCCATGCGGAAAAATCTGCAAGAATGCTTCACTTCTGGCGACTCACAAATACAAAATCCATGGAAGGCAAAAAAGCTGCAAAATGATCATGGTCAGGGAGAATGGCCAGCCGCATCTATGCAGGAACGCCTGCAAGAATGCCAGAATCCTGAGGAATCACAAAAGCAGAGAGCACTTAGGGCAACAAATTTGTGATGTCACAGTGGTCGGAAAGGAAGATCAGCAGCAGCCATGCGGGAAAGCTTACAAGAGTATTAAAGTCCTTTTGGATCACAAAAGACGAGATCACACCGGACAAAAAACCTGTGACGCGACCACATTCGGGAAGGATGGCCAGCGGCAGCCATGCGGAAGAGTCTGCAAGAGTCAAAGAAGCCTGACGGATCACAAAAGAAGAGACCACACCGGGCAGAAAATCTGTCAGGTAACCGTGATCAGGGAGAATGGCCAGCTGCACCTGTGCGGGAAGATCTGCAAGAGTGCTCAAGCCCTGTCAGAACACAAGAGAAGGAATCATACCGGGCAGCAAATCTGTAACGAAACAGTAATCGAAGAGAATGGCCAGCAGCGACCATGCGGAAAGACCTGCAAGAATGCTGAAGCCCTGACGAATCACAAAAGAATACATCGAAAGGGCAAGCCTGCTGATGCAGACAAGGCCAAAGGCCTCAGACTTCGAGAAAGTCAGTTACATAAGTAACGACAGAGCCTCTTCATGACGTTTACCTGGTCAAACTTTGGTTTTTAACAAAAGGTCTTTAATAGAAAAACACCCTTATTTTCTTGATCTATCCTTCCTCTCTGTAAACCAGAAAGCAAGGATAAAATTATTGAATACTCACTCTTTACGGTACTTCTGTTGCTGCCACTTTCATTGCCTGACACTGGCCAGAACGAACCATTGTCACGACCTTATGTTGTGGAGCTTCATCAAAGCTCAGGCTCTCCAAACCGCAACTTTTCCATGAAACCTGATCGACATACATTATCGGGCAACTCGTCAGACAGTGACCAAACACACGACTATGACAGATCAGATTCACCGCCTGATAACAAAGGATACAGACCTGACATTTACAGGATAAATACGATGCTCTTTGTGTCGATTTCCTGGCAGTTGTTTTACGCCACGAATCTGCTGGTTGCTCACGAACTGAGCCAGGGCAGCAGAGACGCCGCTCTAATCCCCACCCCCTGCTCATGGTTACATGTAGAAGCCGTTGTCAGTGTCGGTTGGCTTTTACAGAGCTATTGGAACCTGGATTTATCGCTTTTTATATCGATTGCACGGCAGTCGACATCTATATTGACACAGGGGAATCCCCCGTCAGCTGCCATCACGATTACGTTCGGCTCCGGGGATAATCAACAGCAGCACCAGCAACAATACCAGTCATCAGAATCATACGGCCAGCATATCCCAGTGATATCCACCCACTCTACAGGCTCTATCAGTGGTTCTCTTTACTCTGGTCCTTGTGGCGGTGACGAAGACCCCGTACAACATCAACATACTTTAGATTTCAATTGTTACTTCAATTCCTGTCATGGCGTTTGTCAGCTCCGACCCTCATTCGGCAGCACAGAGCTCGCTGAATCGCCGCTGAATTCTACAGAGATTTCAAGAGGCCACACAGGAGATACACTCCAACAAAGCTTTTTACCTCATTTGCTGAATAGACACTGCCATAGTTGCATAGGTCATTTTAATTCTGTCAGCGCTACAGGTTCTCAAGTAGAGCCGATTTTTGAAACATTGGATGACCTCTTTGACACTGAAATCCTGGGCTACGGCCAACCATCTCAGCCACAGACTCATAGCATGGATGACAAACTATTCAATAGCTGCAGTCTCTTGGATTGGGTTACCTCAGACGGGGTTAACTATACAACTGACACCAGTGTGGCACTCAATGATGACGAGCAAATATCCGGGAATTTGCCTTCCACGGATACTGATTTTTTAGTCATAAATCGGTCACTCTCTGCGCAGCGCCTTCTCGAACAGCACGAAATTTTCTTTACAATTGCCCATTCAGAAACACAACAAACAATCACTGAATCATCCCTCTTGGACCAGGGCCCACCTCATCTTTACCAGACAGCTACATTAACAACCCTGTCGGATCACAAAGGCAACAACCACACCAGACAATCAACCTGCAAAGTAAAAGTGATCAGGGAGGATGGCCAACAGAGGCCATGCGGGAAGGTCTGCAAAGATACTCGAACCCTATCGAAACACAAAAGAAAAGACCACAGCGGACAACAAATCTGTGTTGTGACAGTAATCGGGGAAGACGGCCAGCCAAGGCCATGCGGGAAAGTCAGCAAGAATACTGAAGCCCTGTCATCTCACAAAAGCAGAGACCACTCCGGGCAAAAAACCTGTTACGTGACAGTCGTCGGGGAGGATGGCCAGTTGCGCCCATGCGGGAGGATCTTAATGAGCGCACGAGGCCTCACAGATCACAAAATAAAAGACCACAGCGAGCAAAAAACCTGTGTCATGACAGTGTTCGGTGAAGATGGTTGGCCACGGCCCTGCGGGGTCATCTGCAAAAACATCAAAAGCCTTTATGATCACAAAAGATTCGCCCACAGCGGGCAGAAAACCTGTGATGTACCCGTGGTCGGGGAGGATGGTCAGCCGCGGCCATGCGGGAAGATCTGTAACAATGCTCAAGCCTTGTCGATCCATAAATTCAGAACCCACAACAGGAAAAAAACCTGTGAAGTAAAAATAGTCGCAGAGGATGGACAGCTGCGACCATGCGGAAAAGCCAGCAAGAATGCTGCTGCCCTGTTTGAGCACAAAAGAGCACATAGAAAACGCAAGACTGTTGATGTTAAACCGGAGGATGACTTGAGTCGTCAAGAAACCAAAGTGAACAAGTAACGATCTGACTCCAGTCCTGTCAAAAGTTTTTGCCAGGTAAACCTTTGTTTTTTTACCAGAGGCTTTTCAACAGGAGGCCTTTGATGGAAAAACGTGCTTATTTTCTGTTGTTCAGGATACAAGGATAGAATTATTAAACACAATCTCTTTGCGACAATGCCTTTGCTGCTGTTACTTTCTGTCGCACGTCAAGCCGAGCCTTGGACAGGACGCTTTACTGTTGAGTTTGAACAGAATTCAGGATTTTCAGGCCAGAGCTATTCTATTAAGCCATACCGTCCTGCATCGTCGGGCAACCCGTCAGAAATTGCTGACAAAAACGACCGTGCAGGATTAGCTTCGATAACTGATGAAAAACAACACAGATCGAGCGTTTACGGGGTAACAACGACCCTCAGTGAGTTGATTTTGTGGCAATGGCTTTACACCACTCACCTGCTGGTTAGTTATGAACTGACCTCTGGCACTGAAGGCAATTCTCTGGGCGCCCCCTCTTATTCATGGCTAGCTGCAGAAGCAATTTTCGCTGTCGTTTGGCTCACAGAAAACCATTGGAACCGCGATTCATCACTGCTAAACCCGATTGAACAACAAGCGCCATTTATGTTGCTGCAGAGGGATCCTCCGTTTGAGGCGGTAACAATAACATTTGGCTCTGGACAGACTCCATCAAAATACCCGCCATCTCAATCATCCGGCCAGAAATCCCCACAAGCGCCCACTCATTTTACAGGCTCTTTCACCAGCCTCCGCAATTTTGGCTCAGACGACGATAACGAAGACCCGGAACAACACCAACATACTTTGGGTTTAAATTGTTTCGTTTATCCTTGTCATGGCGTTTGTCGATTCCGATCATCGTTGGATAGCGAAAGATCCGCTCAATGGCCGCTGGATTTCGCAGAAAGTTCTTCAGGCCAAACGCAAGCAAGTCTGGAACAGAGCTCATGCCCTCATCTGGCTCATGGACACTGCTTTAGCTGTTTAAGTTATTTTGATCCTGAAGGCGCTGTAGATTCGCAAAAAAACACGTCTTTCAAAACATTCATTGATCCCCCCGCCATTCAAATCCAATGCAACTATGGTCATCTATCTGAGCCACAATGGCATGATAGTTATGGCAACCCAGCCAATAGCTGGAACTTTGCAGACGGGGTCACCCCAGAGGGAGTTGCCCCGGACTATACAAGTGCGGGGATAGCTTATACGACTGAAGCTACGAGACGACTGACCTGTTATGTGACCCTGACCGGAAAGGATGGCCAGCCGCAACACTGTGGGAAGGCCTTCAAGAATTCTAAATGTCTGTCGACTCACAAAGCCAAATACCACAGCGGGCAAAAAATCTGTGCCGCAATAGTGGCTGGAGAAAATGGCCGACAGCGACCATGCGGGAAGATCTGCAAGAATGTTCAAACTCTGGCAGATCACAGAAGTCGGGTCCACAGCGGGCAAAAAACCTGTGACGCGATCACGGTCGGGAAGGATGGCCAGCGGCAGCCATGCGGAAGAGTCTGCAAGAGTCAAAGTAGCCTGACGGATCACAAAAGAAGAGAACACACCGGGCAGAAAATCTGTCAGGTAACCGTGATCAGGGAGAATGGCCAGCTGCACCTGTGCGGGAAGATCTGCAAGAGTGCTCATGCCCTGTCAGAACACAAAAGAAGGGATCATACCGGGCAGCAAACCTGTAACGAAACAGTGATCACAGAGGATGGCCAGCCACAACAATGCAGAAAGATTTATAAGAATGCTAAAGCCCTGGCGGAACACAAATGCAGGTACCATTCAGGGCAACAAACCTGTGACGCAACCGTGGTCGGGGAGGATGACCAGCAGCAAACATGCGGGACGGTCTGCAAGAATTATAAGGCCCTGTATGATCACAAAATAAAATACCACGGTGGTCAACGAGCCTGTCACATAACTGTGCTCCCGGAGGACGGCCAGCAGCGGCCATGCGGGAAAATCTGCAAGAATGCTCAATCCCTGGCACATCACAAGAGAAAAGACCACACCGGACAACAAATCTGTGACGTGCCACTGCTCGGGCTGGATGGACTGCAGCGACCGTGTGGGAAAATCTTCAGGAATGCTAAAGCTCTGTCGGGCCACAAAGGAATACATAGAAAACGCAAGCCTGCTCATGTGAATCGGGACGATATCAGTTTTTGATCTGACACACCCGCTGCCATAAGGTTTTGCCCGGTTTAACCTTTGGTTTTTAAAAGAGGTTTTTAAAAGAATTTTTTTAGCAGATGTTCTTTGACAGAAAAACACGTTTATTTTCTTGATCTATCCTTCCTCTCTGTAAACCAGAATGCAGGGATAGAATTATTAAACACTCACGCTTTTCGCCACCACTTTTGCTACTACTGTCGTTGTCTGTCATCTGTCCGGCCAAACCTTTGACAAAACATTTTATTGACGAGTTGGATCAAGATACAGGTTTTTCAGGCCGGTGCTGTTCTGTAAAGCTTTACCAGTATACTATGCCGGGCTACCCGTCAGATATTGACTCCTCCCCTTGTTCACAGCTTCCTTTAGAAGTGGTTATAGCTACAGGTTGGCTTTTGAAAAACGATTGGAACCTCAGTTCAACACTCTTTAAATCGATTGAAGAACAGACGACACGTACTTTGACACAGAGGGATCACCTGTTTGCAGCCATCACTATGACGCCCGGCTCTGGATATAAGCAGCAACACAGTCGACCATCAGAATCATCTGGCCAGCAGGCCCAACAATCGACCACAAAGCTTACAAACTATTTCACTCATCTCGTGCATTCTGACTGTGACGACGGCAATTCCCCTCCCCGACAACACTCTCATACTTTAGGTTTAAACTGTTACCTCTATCCCTGTCATGGCGTTTGTCAATTGCGACCATCATCCGATAGCAGAGTGGCAGAACGGCCACTGGATTCGCTAGAAAACTCCACAGGCCAGACAGATTCAATCAATGATGATGTGTCAGGGCTAGGGAATTTGCCTCTCACCACGGACGATTGGCTAATGGTCAGCGGGCTACTCAGTCTACGTAGCCGCAGTCCTTTCGAAGAAACACAACAAACATCCACAGATTCATTTCAATTGAGTCCAAGCCCACTTCCTCTTTCCCGGCCAGGGGCATTACAAGCCAGGGACCATGTCGGGCAGAGCACCCGTGATGTGAACATCGTCGGGAATGATCGCCAGCAGCCATGGGGGAAGAACGGTCCTAAAGCCTGTGGCATGCCCGTAGTCGGGAAAGATGGCCTGCAACGGCCATGTGGAAAGATCTGCAAGAATGCTAATGCCCTGTCATCTCACAAAAGCAAAGTCCACAGCGGGCAAAAAACCTGCAGTGTGACCATCGTCGAGAAGGATGGCCAACAACGGCCATGTGGGATGCTCTGCAAGAATTCTCTAATACTGTCGCAACACAAAAAAAGAAGCCACACTGGGCAACAAACCTGTGTCGCGATTGTATTAGGGGAAGATGGCCAACAACGGCCATGCGGGCAGTTCTGCAAGAATGGTCAAGTCCTGTCGGATCACAAAAGAAGAACCCACTCTGAGCAACAAACCTGCGACCTGTTCATGGTCGGGGAGGATGGCCGACAGCTGACATGCGGAAGGGTCTGCAAGAGTAAACAGGCCCTGTATCTTCACAAAAGAAAAGACCACAGCGAGCAACAAACCTGTGACTTAACTGTGGTCGGGGAGGATGGCCAACAACAGAGATGCGGGACGGTTTCCAAGAATATACATGCCCTGGAATCGCACAAAAACAAATATCACTCCGGGCAAAAAACCTGTGAAGTTCAGATAGTCAGGGAGGATGGCCAGCAGCAACCATGCGGGAGGATCTGCAAGCATGCTCAAGAGCTGTCAACTCACAAACGCAAAAAACACAGCGGGCAAAAAACCTGTGAAGTTCAAGTAGTCGGGGAGGATCGCCGGCAGCGGCCATGTGGGAAGATCTGCAAGAATGCTAAAGCTCTGTCAGACCACAAAAGAATGCATCGAAAACACAAGCCTGTTGATGTGAATCAGGACATTATCGTTCCTTGATCTGACTCCCGCCCTTTCAAGAGGCTTTGCCCAGTTTAACCTTGGCTTTTAACAGAATCTCTTTGAGGGGAAAACACGCTTATTTTCTTGATCTATCCTTCCTCTCTGTAGACCAGAACGCAGGGATAGAATTATTAAACACTCACTCTTTTCGGCATCGCTTTTTCTGCTACTGTCGCTGTCTGTCGTTTGTCAGGCAAGACTATGGATAGGACGTTTTACCGTCGAGCCAGAACGGGTTTCAGGTTTTCCAAACCAAAGCTTTTCTATTAAGCATGACCTGCATGGATTAACAGAAAACCCGTCAGACGTTGCTCAACAAAACGGCTATGCAGAACCGGATTCGACGTCTGATTACGAACGCTACAGAGCTGGTTATCAAGCAAAAACGACTACCATTGAATCGATTTCCTGGCAATGGCTTTACACCAGTAAACTGCTGGTTGCTTATGGTCTGATCCTGACCACCAACGACGCCTCTCTGCGCTCAACCCCTTATTCATGGCTGCCTGTAGAAATGGTTGTTGCTGTCTGCAGGCATTTAAAAAACTATTGGAACTCCGATTTACGGCTGTTTAACCTCATAGAACAAAAAAAGATGAGTCAAAACCACCCGTTCGCGATCACCTTTGTGATGGCTGGCCCTGAACATAACCAACAACAATACCCGCCATCAAAATCATCTGGCCAGTCAGCCCAACAAACGATCAATCGCCCTACAGGCTCCTTCATTAGCCCTCATTATTATTGCTCTGGT